>CAMBQS010000045.1 GCA_945870015.1 Desulfocicer vacuolatum DSM 3385 | reverse complement strand
ATTTTTATTCATTGTGCCTTTTATTAAAAAACCCATTGTAAATACTAATTTTTTTTGTATGGATAACGAAGTCTATGATTTTCCATCGTTTCTCGTCTGTTTGATGTTATCATTTTCATCGCCTCCGGTATATGGATAGATGTTGTTTGAATTCCGGAGAGAACGGAAAGAATGATTTTATAGCGAAGCCTTTCACTGCCTGAGCGGATAAGGTGCTTATTTCCCTTACTGCGAGTTTGAACGACGCAGTTTTGAAATGATTCATGGAGCGGGGTTGGTGTGTGATATGGAAATTACATCCCCCTGCGCCCTCAAGGGGGGAATTTTAATAATAACTACTATCCGGTCATCCCAACTCCCCTCCCAGTTCCGCTTCAATCTCCTCTACTGTCGGCAGGCTGGACTTGAGGTTTTCCGGCAGAGCCCGTGTCAGCTCGTATTCGGAAATGCCGATGGGTTTGTGGATATCTCGCAGGGTGTATTCCGCTAGGACACGATCCTTTGTCTGACAGAGGATCAGGCCGATGGTTGGCTGATCAGCTTCGTTCCGGAGCAGGTCATCCACCGCTGAGCAGTAAAAATTCATCTTACCGGCGTACTCCGGCTTGAAGTCGCCTTTTTTCAGCTCAATAACGATAAAACAGCGCAGCTTGAGATGGTAAAACAGCAGATCAAGGTAAAAATCCTTGTCGCTCACCGATAGGTGATACTGACGCCCGACAAAGGCAAACCCGGATCCCAGTTCCAGAAGGAATTTTTCCAGATGCTGAACCAATCCGGTTTCCAATTCCCGCTCATGAAACGGTTCCTCGATGGTGAGAAAATCGAACAGGTAAGGGTCTTTCAGAAGCTGCCGGGCAATCTCCGATTGTGGTGATGGAAGGCGGGCGGTAAAATTGCTGACTGCTTTTCCCTGTCGCTCATGGGCATTGCCCTTGATCTTGGCTGCCAGCGCTTCCCGGCTCCAGCCCTGCTCAATGGTCTGCTGCATATACCAGCGACGGACCGGAAGGTTTTTGACCTTTTCGATGAGGATAACATGATGAAACCACGGAATGCCGAAGGCAAATTGCTGGGAGATGGTGGCATTTGTAAGGTTTTGAAATTGTGCCGCAGGCTGCGGCACAATTGGATTTGGCTGGTCACCGGAAACGTCTAAAAGTGCCGCGGCCTGCGGCACTAAATTTGTCATGGGCTGCGGCAAATCCTGGTATTCCCGATAGAACCGCAACATCCGTTTGATATTTCTCTCCGAAAACCCTTTGACTTCAGGAAGTTCGTTTTTCAAATCAACAGCTAGCCTGGGAATAACACCCGCACCCCAGCCTTTTTCCTTCTGACGATGATGGATCATACGGCCGATGTCCCAATACATAGCGATCATCTCTGCATTGGCCGCAAGAGCCGCCCGTGTCTGGCTCTGACGGATTCGATCCTTGATCTCAACCAGAAGTTTGCTGTAAAAGACCAGATCAGAACGCATAACCGATCCCCTTCCGATTCTTGCGGATTAACATCTCCAATTCTCTGCCCCGTTTCCAGCCATTTATCGTCCAACTGCTTCTTTTGAACGATGAGGTTTTAAAATGATTCATGGAGAGTGGAGTTGGTGTGTGATATGGAATCTACACCCCCCTGCGCCCCCTCGAGGGGGGATTTTAGTTATGAATGCTACTGACCGTTCTTGTGCTGCATCTGATAGAGCTTGTAGTACTCTCCTTTTGCAGTCAGGAGTTCGTCGTGCCTTCCCTGTTCCACGATCCGGCCGCCTACGATGACCACGATCCGGTCTGCGTATCCGATGGTGGACAAGCGGTGGGCAATAACAAAGGTGGTTCTTCCTTTCATCAGGTTTTCCAGGGCTTTCTGGACCAGCATTTCCGATTCCGCGTCGAGAGAGGAGGTCGCTTCATCCAGGATCAGGATGGGGGCATTTTTGAATAATGCACGGGCAATGCAGATCCGCTGCTTTTCCCCTCCGGACAATCTGCTTCCCAGTTCGCCGATATTGGTGTCAAACTGCCTCGGGAAATCCATGATAAAATCGTAAGCATAGGCTGCTTTCGCTGCTGCCTCTACTTCTGCATCGGAAGCGTCCGGATTGCCGTATGCAATATTGTTCCGGATGCTTTCATTGAACAGGATCGGTTCCTGGGTGACAATGGCGATCTGCTTCCGCAGGGAGGAGAGGGACAACTCCCGGATGTCGATCCCGTCAATCAGAATCGCACCGCGGGCCACATCATAAAACCGGGGGATGAGATTGACCAAAGAGGATTTCCCCCCCCCACTCATACCGGCCAGAGCCAGAACCTCGCCAGGCTGCACATCGATATTGATGTTTTTCAGAACCATCTCATCTTCATACCGGAAATATACATCCTTCAGGGTGACCTGATGTGGCCGGGTTTCGATTTCCCTTGGATTCTCAATCTCCCGGATATCGGATTCACGCTCGATGATATCAAAAACACGGTCGGTAGCAGCCAATCCTTCCTGAAGGACATTGTTGAGCTTGCTCAACTGCTTGACCGGTTCATACAGCATCAGAACCGCGGCCAGAAAGGCAATGAACTTTCCGACCGTTAAATGACCATCGATAACCTGCGTTCCACCGAACCAGATCACAAACGCGATTCCAAGCCCGCCGAATATTTCCATGACCGGAGAGGAAAGGGCTTTCGCAACCACCGACTTCATTTCCAGTCGGAACAGATTGCGGGATTTACTGTAAAACCGCTCCTTTTCATAGGTTTCCATGCCGAACGCTTTTACGATCTTGTTTCCGGCAAAGGTTTCATGGAGAAAAGAATTGAGTTCAGCCATGGCCTCCTGCCATCCGGTGCTGACGCGCCGGACACGCTTGCCGAAAACCACAATAGGATAAAACGCAATGGGAAGAATAAAAAAAGCAATCAGAGCCAGCTTCCAGATCAGATAGAAAATCGTGACCGTCAGAAACAGAATTTTAAAAAAATCATGCATGGCTCCGGTGACGGCATTGGAAACCATATTCTTGATGATATTCACATCATTGGTCAGCCGGGACATCAGGACACCGGTCTTTTCCTGATAAAAAAAAGAGAGCGGAAGATCGGTAATCCTTTTGTAAAGCATATCCCGCAACTGCCGGATGATCCCCTCGCCCACATAACTCATGAAATAGGACTGGCCGTACATTCCAAGCCCCCGTAAAAAAAATACAATCAGGATGGCAAGGGGTATCCAGGTGAGCATGACCGTATCCTTGTTCACAAAAATATCATCCAGGGCCGGTTCAATCAGATAGGCTGCAAGGGCCTGTGTACCAGCAACCGTAATCATGCAGCAGGTTGCCAGAAACAGCCGGAACTTGTTTTCCTTGATCATGCTGATCAGGACTTTATGCCGGTTTTTGAGTTGAAATTTCTTTTTCATGATTGATTCAGTATCTCTATGGGCGGTTCTTCCATACCCATCATTTTTAAAGCCAGTTGTGCAGTACGCGCCGATGCCCCGGGTCCACCCAGCTTTTCCCGGATCTGGAGCAGATCATTTTTCATGGTGGTCAGTTTCTGCTGATCCAGAAGGATATTGCAGACGGTTTCAGATATCAGCTCTGGTTTGGCCTTCCATTGCAGCAGCTCCGGAATGATCTCCCGGCCGGCAATCAGATTGGCAAGCCCGACATGGGTCACATTGGCAAGGGATTTACCCAGCATATAACTGAAATCGCTTACCTTATAGATGATCACCATGGGAACGCCGGCAAGTGCGGCTTCCAGTGTCACTGTCCCGGAAGCGGCAACCAGAAAATCCGCCTGATGAAAAATATGATTCACTGGTTTTGAAACCAGCTCCATATGAGCAGCTTCCGGATGATTTTGGATCATGGTTTCAAAAAAAACAGGATCTGCCGAAGGAGCCAGCGAAACCAGAAACCGGGCATCCGGGATTCGGACCCGGATCATTTTTGCCGTATCAAGAAGTATGGGCAGCATTTTCCGGATCTCTGATTTTCGGGAGCCGGGCAGCAGCCCGATGATGGTTCCCTGTTTTCCTTCTTCTTCCCGGAGATTTTCCGGTTCAGTATCCGGGTTGTCCAGCAGCGGATTGCCGATAAAAGTGGCCGGAAGCCCGTGCTGCTGAAAAAAATCCGCCTCAAACGGCAGAATCACGGCCAGTTGGTCTGTGCGTTCCCTGATTTTTTTAACCCGCCCGGACCGCCATGCCCACACCTTGGGAGGGATGTAGTAGAGAACCGGGACACCGACTTTTTTCGCTGCCTTTGCCACTCGCAGATTAAAATCTGCAAAATCGATTAGGATCAACAGATCGGGTTTCAGGTTTGTTACGATCTTTTTGGCTATTCCCAGCGCTTTTAATATGGTCGGAAGTTTTGAAACAACCTCTGTGATACCGATCACGGAAAGCTCGGATGAATGAAATAAAACCCGCAGCCCGGCCTTCCTCATTTTTTCACCGCCAATGCCGCATAAGAAAAGAGAGGGGGCCTGTTTTTTCAGTTCATGAATCAGGTTTGCCCCATGGAGATCACCGGAGTCCTCTCCGGCAATCATCATGACACATTTCTGGGTTTCATTCCGGCTCATTTTTTATCTTTCTGGTCGCAGAATGCGGATTGGCTGTAGATTGGAACCATTTCAATTCCGGATATCATCCGGACTCTCCAGTGCCACAATGGATATCTTGTGACTGTCCGCCAGTTGAATCATGGCTTCTTTCTCAAACACCACGGCTTTGCCGGCTTCAATGGCCAGAACCTTTACGCCGGACTGGTTCATGATCCGAATGGTTTCCAGACCAATGGCCGGGATATCGAATCGAAAATCCTGGTTGGGTTTACAGACCTTGACCACGACGGCGTTCTGATTCCCCAGTTGCCCGCCTCTCGATATGGTGGCGTCTGTGCCATCAATGGCTTCCACTGCCAGCACCGATCCTTTGGCAACCACAACACACTGTCCGACATCCAGCCGTCCGATCTCCTTGGCGATTTCCCATCCAAGGGTGATATCACTGATCTCTGATCCGGATGGTTTGCGTTTTGTCCAGCAGCCTTTGTCCGCAAGAATTTCCGGAACCAGAAACGTGGAGGGCTGGATCGTGATCCCCTGCTCCTCCAGAAATTTGGCAAGCGATCGAAGAATCCCGTCATCCAGGGTGTGCCGCATTCCGGCAATCAGGGATAATGCCTTGGTATCCGGACGCAGATCCTTGAAAAGCCGGGTTTTGGCAATTGTACCCATCATAACAGCCTGGGTCACCTGATTGGATTTGAAAAAATGGATGATTTTCTTGATCTGACCCAGATAGATCCACTGGATGGCATCCACTTGTTCTTCCAGCAGCGGTTCTGTTTCGGTCTGATGGGCAATGGCATAAACCAGCATCCCCTTTTTCCGCGCAGCTCTGGCAAAAATGATCGGGAACTGGCCGCCGCCTGCAATGAGTCCAATTTTCATGTTCGGTCAATATCCGGCTTGTGCTTAACGGGTTATCCCTCTGCTGGAGGCTTGTATGAACTTGATAAAATTCACCACTTCCGGCAGCGGATTCACCTCTGCCTTCAATCGTTCCACTGCTTCGTTCAGGGTCAGACCGATCCGGAACACAATCCGATAGGCTTTTTTCAGGGAAGATACCGCTTCCGCTGTAATGCCGCTGCGCTGCATGCCGACACTGTTCAGCCCTCTTAAACTTGCCCGGTCTCCTGCGGCAATCACATAAGGAGGAACATCCTTTACAACCGCAGACTTTCCGCCGATATAGGCAAAGTCTCCAATCCGGACAAACTGATGGATGGCAACCAGTCCTCCGACCGTGGCATAATCACCGATGACGACGTGTCCGGCTAGTGTTGCGTTGTTTGCAAGAATCACCCTTTTTCCGGTTTTGCAGTCATGAGCCACATGGGTATAGGCCATCAGAAAATTATCCTCTCCTACCTCCGTGATCCCGCCGCCGCCTTCTGTTCCGCGGTTGATGGTGGCAAACTCCCGGATAACCGTGCCGCGGCCGATTTTCAGATAGGTTTCTTCTCCTTTGTACTTCAAATCCTGAGGCGTTGCCCCGACCGATGCATACTGGAAAATCCTGCAATCCTCTCCAATGGTCACAAATGGATCGATGGAGACATGAGAACCGATCACGGTACCTTTACCGATTTGAACATTATTTTTGATGATCGTATAGGGACCGACCTCAACACTTGTGTCAATTTGGGCCCTGGGATCAATGATTGCTGTCGGGTGTATCATTCTTTTTCTCCTAAAGCCGCCAAAAATTCAGCCTGGGCAGCAACCTGACCGCCAATCATGGCTTTACCCTGCATTTTCACGACTTTTTTCCGTAACTTCAATATTACCATTTCAGAAATCAACTGATCGCCGGCTGTAACCGGTCTTCGAAATTTGACCTGATCCATGGCCATGAAATAGATCAATCCCTTTTCTTTCTGAAAGGAAGATGCCTAGGTCAGTATACCGCCTGCCTGGGCCATGGCCTCCAGAATCATCACGCCCGGCATGATGGGTACTTCGGGGAAATGTCCCTGAAAAAAAGGCTCGTTTATAGTCACGTTTTTTAATGCCAGAATCCGTTTCCCCGGCTCCAGTTCCAGCACCCGATCGATCAGCAGCATCGGAAACCGATGGGGCAGAATATCTAAAATTTTCTTTATGTCATATCTGGTTTCCATTCTATCTCTTCAACTTTTTCCTTTTTCCAACTGATCCAGCTTTTTCGAAAGTTCCTGTATCTGTTTCTTCATTTCCGGCAACCGGGGGATGATCCGCTGAACCCGAAGCCATGTCTGATGAGGCATTTCAGGCGAACCCGAAACAACCATGTTATCCGACACCTCTTTTGCTACACCTGCCTGGGGCCCGATGGTAACATTGTCTCCCAGTTTCAGATGGCCGGATATGCCTACCTGACCGGCTACCGTGGTGTGCTTTCCAAGGGTAGTGCTTCCGGCGACACCAACCTGTGCTGCAAACACACTGTTTTCACCCACCGTGACATTGTGCGCAATATGCACCAGATTATCGGTTTTTACACCTTTTTGAATCCAGGTCTCGCCAAGGGTTCCCCGATCAATGGTGTTGTTGGCTCCGATCTCAACATCATCATCAATCCGGACGGTTCCTTTATGAGGGATCTTGACCCAGCGTTCCTTGTCCGGTGCAAAACCAAATCCGTCGCTTCCGACCACTGTTCCGGCATGAATGATTACCCGGCTGCCGATCCGGCATCTTTCCAGGATCGTGACATTCGGATAGATCAGAACCTGATTTCCAATGGTGACATCTCGTCCAATCACCACATTGGGATGGATTTCAACATTCTCTCCGAGGCTGACTCCATCAGCAATGGCGACAAAAGCACCAATGGACACGTTTGGGCCGCAGACAAACTGCTCTCCTGCAACAACGGTTGGATGGATTCCAGGCTTCTGGGGAACAAAAGGATACAACAACTCCAGCACCTTTGTAAAAGCGATCAGCGGATTGTTGACAACCACAAGATTCATCCCGGGCTGGGAAATTCCGGCCGGGACAATGAGCGCACCGGCCTTTGATGAATCCATTTTTTTCAAAAACTTTGGCGCAGCAACAAAAGTGATGTCATTTTCCGTTGCATGGTCAAAAGGTGCGGCACTGGAAATCATCTTGTCCGGATTTCCCTGTACCTCTCCATCCACAACCTTAGCAATTTCAGCAAGCGATTTCTGCATAGCCTTTTTTCCTGAATATCAAAAAATAGGTAAAAAAATACCCTGGGATATTTTTTCAACCTTCCGGTTATCCTATTCTGAAATCCTTTTTGATCCTTCCTCATCATAGACCTGAATAATCTTATCGGTAATATCGATGGTTGTCGGATAATAATAGGCTACCGCCTTATCGATGATTAACAGATATCCATCTTTTTTCCCTTCCTTTGCAATAATATCCATCAGATCTTCCCGGATTTTTTGAACCAGCCGGCCTTCAAGCTCCTTGAGTTCCGAGATCCTTCTTTTTTGCAACACCTTGAAATCATCTATTTTAATACGGTATTCCCGCTCTTTTTCCTCTCGCATGTCCCGGCTCATGACCATGGCTTCCCGCTCCAGACGCTGCTTGATCTCCATGATTTCCCCTTCTTTTTTCTTGAAATCCCCCTCAATCTCTTCGCCCTGTTTTTTCAGGTCTGTCTGGGCGGCTTTCCCTGGCTTGGAAACCATCAGAACCCGCTGCAGGTCAATCACCCCGATTTTTGCCACATCCGCTGCATAGAGATGCATTGCCGGAGCCATAAAAAAACAGATTGTCATGAGTAAAGTCAGTCTGCGAATAAACATAGTTATCCCCTTTATATAATTTGAATATTGTAAAACCATCATCCTTTATTTCTGTTTGTCAAAAGATCTGCCCTGCATTCGGAAACATTGATATAGCATCTGTCTTTTTCTCAGGCAAGACGCTAAAAACCAGCCCCCATGGTAAACTCCCATCTTCCGCTTTTTTCACCGACCCTGCGGTCAAGAACATGGCCATACTCCAGCCGGAGAGGGCCAAGCGGTGAATACCAGCGGATGCCGTATCCAACACTGGAACGTAAATTGGTCAGGTCAAAAGAATCATCAATATCGTCCACGCCATCATCCGGATATTCATCTGAAAGATCATCCTCAAAAGAATTCCCCATATCATAGAAAACCAACCCCATCAAACCAGCCTTTTTTACCAGTGGGAAAATATATTCCAGATTGAACTGAATATATTTATTACCGCCGACTTCGGAAACGCTGCCGATTGAATTGTATCTTTCCGGCCCGACATCCCGCCAGTCATATCCCCGCAGCGAATTCAACCCTCCCAGATAAAACCGTTCATAGGAAGGAAGCCATCCATTCCCGTTCTTCCCGATATATCCGCCTTCTGCATGAGCATGCCCGACCGTCCCCCAGAACAAAGGCAGATAATACCCGGCTTCCAGAATATACTTGATAAATGCCACATCCCCTTGCAGCACGTCACCGGCATAGGTGATGGTCAGACTGTTGTCCCAGCCTTCTGATGTGTTGATAACCTTGTCCCGTGTATCAAAATGCAGTTTGGTAATTCCCTTGCTGGTAAGGGTTTTCCCTTCGCCCACCAGTTCTTTTATAATATCTGTGGCCTCGATAGATGGGTCACTGATTTCATTGATTTCATATACATACGTAAAAGAAAGCCTTGTATAGTCAAATACCGGATAGCCAAGCCCGGCGCTTCCGCCGATTCTGTCACGATCATAATCATCGTAATCATTATATGTTCTGTAAAGAGCCAGACTCGCGGACAAGGGAATATCAAAAAGCCACGGTTCGGTAAAACTGGTTGTGTATTGATTGGAATTTTCCGAAACCTCTGCGGAAACCTGCAGAATCTGCCCCCGTCCGAACAGATTTCTTTCCGATACGGAGACATTGCCGAACAGATTATCCTGACTGCTGTATCCGGCTCCAAATGTGAATGTTCCGGTGGGTTTATCCGGAGCGTTGATCTTCAGAATCAGCCTGTCGTCCGCACTGCCTTTGAGCGTATCGACTTTTATATCCTCAAAAAAATCAAGCCGGTTCAGATTTCGAATCCCTCTTTTCAATTCGCTTCCGCTGTAAAGCTCCTGCTCGACCACCGGAAGCTCACGGCGTATCACCTTGTCCCGGGTATTTGTATTTCCGGAGATGATAATTTTTTCGAAATAAACCGGCTTACCCTTTTTGATCACAAAGGTGATATCCGCAACCAGCTTCTCTGTATCCTTGTTGGGCCTGGGGTAAATGTCAGCATAAAAATACCCCTGATCCGCGTAGATATCGGTCAGAATCAGGATATCTTTCCGAAGAAGACCCATATTAACGTATTCTTCATTCTGAATTTTCAATTGGGCCAGAATCTCTTCCTTGGGAAGAATCAGATCGCCGGTAATGTCTATGCTGCCGACCTTGAAACGGGGGCCCTCATTGATTTTAATCTTGATATAGATTCCGTCTTTCCGGAAATCGATTTCCGGTTCCCCGATACGGGCATCCATAAAGCCATGGTTTCGATAAAATGCATTCAGCTTTGCCGTGTCATTGCTCAGGGTTTCCGGTTTGAGTTCTCCGGAGCCGGTGATAAAAGAAAAAAATCCTTCTTCCGTTGTATCCATTTCTCCCAATTCACTGTCATCCAGTAACCAGGAAAAGGGAAACCAGCCCTCGATACCGGGCCGCTTCATTTTCAGATCCTGCAATTCCTCATTGGAAAACATCTTGTTTCCCTGGAATTCAATTTTCTGGACCAGAACCTCTTCTCCCTGTTCAATGATAATCTGAAGGTTTGCCTGGTTGTTTTCAAGGGGTTCAATCTTATAGCTCACCACAACATTATGGTAATCTTTTTCCTTGAACATGGACTCGATTCTTCGAACTTCCCGTTTGATTTTAAATACATTAAAATTCGAACCCGGCTTGATGGTCATTTCCTTCTTGATTTCTTCATCATCATACGCATCGCTTCCGGTAATCAGAACCTCCCGGATGGTGGGTGTTTCCTGAATGTGAAATTCAATCACCTTTCCTTTTTCCGTGCTTTTTGCCGTAACACGGATATCATCAAAATACCCCATGGAGTAAATACTGGAAAGATCCTTGGACAGGCGATCCGGAATGTAAACATCACCGGGTTCTGTTTTGATTTTCCGCTTAATGGCATCGGTTTCAATCCGCTTATTTCCAACCACGATAATTTCCGCTACTTTATCCTGTTTGATAATAGCGGATGCAAGCTTCCTGGAAAGTTCCTGAACAAACGGAAGCAGGTTTTCCCCGCCTTTCCCTTCTGAAGAAAAAGAACGGGGTTCCCCGGTACTTTCGACTTCCAGAATTTTGGCCGTAATTTTGTATTGATCCTCACCGGACCAGGTCGAACTCCCCCAGATAACGTATGAAGCGCCGGCTCTTATCCCTTCGCTTCTGATCTCGCCTTGATTTTCTCCGGACAGCATTTTCCCTGGAATCACCTCTGCACCGGATTTCTGAATGTGGTCTGTCAGAATTTTTAAAATTTCGGTCTGTAGATAATTCCGGTCATACTCGGCATTGATTTCAAATGGAAGGATCAGGACACGCGGCTTTTCCAGTGCCATTGCCATACCGGAAAACATAACACCGAAGAATGCTGCGGCAATGATCAAACGAACAAATCTTGACATATATTACAATACCTCAACTATCCGGTCCGTTAATTTCAAGCAGGAAACGGACATAACGCTTTCGCGATCTAAGCGTCCACTAACTGCCCATCCAAAATGGTTATCCGTCGTGACAGAATGCCGGCAAGGTCTGCATTGTGCGTCACAATAATCATGGTCATGGACAGCTCACGATTCAACTCCAGAAGCAGTTCATGAATCTGTTCGCTGTTTTTCTTGTCCAGGTTACCGGTTGGTTCATCTGCCAGCAACAAGGAAGGATTTAAAACCAGCGCCCTTGCCAGAGCGACCCGCTGCTGCTCCCCACCGGACAACTCGGTTACCCGATGTTTCATACGATCTTTCAGCCCTACACGGACAAGAATTTTTTCAGAATGATCATATGCCTTTTGTTTATCCATACGATTGATCAACGCTGGAATGGAAACATTTTCAATGGCACTGAACTCCTGAAGCAGATGATGGAACTGAAAAACAAAGCCGATGGTTGTATTCCGAAGCCTTGCGAGCTGAACATCATTTTGTTTGAAGACATCCCGGCCCTGAAAATAAATCGTTCCGGAATCCGGTCTGTCCAGTGTCCCGACAATATGAAGAAAAGTTGATTTTCCGATTCCGGACGCACCGGTAACCGCAATGGTTTCACCCTTAAGAATATCAATATTGATGTCTCTTAAAACATCAATGCGGGAGCCATTGTTCTGGTAACTTTTCCTCAGATGATCACAGGATAAAAAAAAATCCAGTGCCGGGTTCTGAAAATTTCCCTCTTCTCCGGATCGGTATTGCTGTTCCACCTCTATATCACCCATAGCGTATTGCCTCAACCGGATCAACCTTGGATGCCTGATGTGCCGGATACAGTGTTGACAGAAAACAGATCACCATTGCTGCACACCCGATCAGCAGGACATCCAGCATTTCCAGTTTTACCGGCAGTGTGGAGATATAATAGACATCCGGATCAAGTTCAATGAATTTATACTGTTTCAGGAGAAAGCATAATATGGAGCCCAGAAAAACGCCCAGTGTCGTCCCGATCCCGCCGATAATCATGCCGTTGAAAACAAAAATTTTCCGGATGCTCTGATGGGTCGTTCCCATTGCTTTCAGAATCCCTATATCTCTTGTTTTTTTCATCACCATCATGATCAGGGAACTGGCAATGTTAAAGGCAGCCACCAGAATGATCAGGGTCAGGATAATAAACATCACCGTCTTCTCCAGCTTCAGGGCGGAGAACAGATTCCGGTTCATCTGCATCCAGTCTCTGGCCCAATAGGGGAAACCCAGTTTCTTTTCTATTTCCTTGCCGATCAGATTCGCCTTATAGATATCATGAATCCGGATTTCAATACCGCTCACCGTATCGCCCATTTTTTGCAGTTCCTGGGCATCATTAAGGCTGATATATGCAAGGGAACCATCATATTCATACATTCCGGATTTGAAAAAATCCGTCACCTTGAACCGTTTCATGCTGGGAACATGACCAACCGGTGAAAGCATTCCTCTTGGAGAAATGACATAAACCGTATCCCCCTTCATGACACCCAGGTTCTTGGCCAGTTCATTACCCAGAATAATACCGGGTATCGCTATGCTCATGGCTTTTTTTTCCTTGATCACAAAACGATCTTCCAGCGGCACATTGGCAAAATTTTGAATCACCCGGCCGGCGGAATCCGGTGAAATCCCTCGAAGCAGTGCGCCTGATACATTGGCGGCGGAACGAAGCATAACCTGGGAATAGACAAACGGGGTGGCTGCAATAATGTCATCATCCTTTTCAAGGTCTGCAATCACATTCCGGTAATCGGAAAACAGACCGCTGTGACGCGTAAGAACAATATGGGATTCCACTCCTAAAATTCGTGATTTCAAATCCGATTCAAAGCCGGCCATTACCGCGATGACGACAATGAGCGCCATCACACCAACAGTGACTCCGGCGATGGAAAGCAGGGTTATGAGAGATATAAAGACTTGTTTTTGCTTTGTTTTAAGATAACGACCGCCTATAAAATATTCAAATTGCATGGTAACCGGTTTCTGCTAAATTCATCCGTTTTTAGCGGATGGCTTCATATGAGGGAAAAGAATAACCTCTCGAATTGAAGCAGAATTCGTGAGAAGCATTGCCAGCCTGTCAATGCCGATTCCTTCACCGGCAGTCGGTGGCATTCCATATTCCAGGGCTTCTATATAGTCCTGATCCATTGGATGCGCTTCTGCATCCCCTGCTTCCTTGTCTGCAACCTGTTGCAGAAATCGTTCTTTTTGATCCTCCGGATCATTTAACTCTGAAAAACCGTTTGCAATTTCCCGTCCGGCAATGAAAAGCTCAAACCGTTCCGTGAAATCCGGTTCCAGATCACTTCTTCTTGAAAGCGGAGAAACTTCCACCGGATATCCTGTAATAAAGGTCGGCTGTATCAATTGGGGTTCAACCAGTGTATCAAACAGCTTGGTAATGACTTTTCCCTTACGGTCTGCTTTCATGATTTTGATATTTTTAGAAGCAGCAAATTCCAGAAGCGCCTCATGGCTGTTTAACACCGCTGGATCAATTCCACCAATCTCCGTCAGGGATGTCATCAGCGGAATGCGGGGCCATGTTCCGGAAAAATCGAGTGTTTCTCCCTGATATTCGACACAGGAAGAGCCGGTAACCACCTGGGCAACCTCCTGAAACATCGCTTCGGTTACAGCCATAAGATCTTCATGGGTGGCATACGCCTGATAAAATTCAAGCATGGTGAATTCCGGATTATGCCGGGTGGATACGCCTTCATTCCGAAAATTCCGGTTGATTTCAAAAACCCGTTCAAATCCTCCGACAACCAGTCTTTTTAAATACAGCTCCGGAGCGATCCTTAGAAAAAGATCCATATCCAAGGCATTATGGTGGGTCTTGAACGGTGTTGCTTCGGCTCCACCAGGTACAGGCTGCATCATTGGTGTTTCCACCTCCAGATAGTCCCGGTCCAGAAGAAAATTCCGGATCACCTGAACAATTTTACTCCGCCGGATAAAAATTTCACGGATGTCCGGGTTCATCATCAGATCCAGATAGCGCTGACGATATCGTTTTTCCGGATCTTTCAAACCATGAAATTTTTCCGGAAGGGGGCGGGTTGATTTGCAGAGCAGTTTGAATTCTCTAGCAAGCAGTGTCCACTCTCCGGTCTTGGTTAGAAACAGCGGCCCCTTTACACCGATAATATCACCGATATCCATCTGCTTGAACAGTGTATAGATATCATCTCCGACCTGATTTTTCTGGACATAAGCCTGCATCTGCCCGGTACGGTCACTAAACCGGATAAAGGATGATTTTCCAAACCGGTTGACCGCCATCATTCTACCGGCTGTCTGAAAAACAACACCCTCCTCACCCAGGGTTTCCGGTGCGGTTTCAATAATGGTTTTGATCTCAGATACTGTATGCAAAACCTTAAAATCATTTGGAAATAAAA
>CAMBQS010000044.1 GCA_945870015.1 Desulfocicer vacuolatum DSM 3385 | reverse complement strand
CTTTATAACAGAAGCTATTTCAAAAAAGGATTGAGACAATTACAATTTTGAGATAGCTTCTTTTTTTTATCAATCAGAGCCAATTTCAAAAGTCTGTTGTTGTAGTTCCGGCGAAAACTTGACACGCAGTGAAGCGTAGCGCTATCCAGTATTTTCAGCTCTTTTATGGGCACTGACTTTCGCCGGTGTGACGTTTTTTAATAGTTTTGAAATTGGCTCTTCTGATTTAAAAAAAGAAAGCTATCTCAAAATTAGAATTCTCTCAATCCTTTTTTAAGATAGCTTCTGTTATAAGATGGCGGCTCAACTGTTTCTACGGCCCAATGTTCAAGATGAAGATTCGTGATCCATATTTTATGCAACCTCTCTGGATGAAAATGCCAGCAGTCTGACCAGAAACCGGGTGATATGAATGTTCCCGATTTTTGTCAGAATCATCAACAATTTTAAATGCAGACTTACGATCCAATGGACTTTACGACCATGTGCAGCTTTCCAGACAATCCCTGCGACCTGGTCGGATGAAACCCACACACCCAGCTTGCTGACACTGGAAGCTTTCTGCTCTGCATTCATGATCATCGGGGTACTGACAAATGGAGCCATAATGTCACAAACCCAGATTCCCTGATCTTCAAATTCGATATTCAACGCTTCAGTCAACCCCCGAACCGCGAACTTGGTACTGGAATAAACAGCAAGCTCAGGAGTACCATAGGTTGCAGACCCGGAAGACATATTGATGATCCGGCTGTCATCTGTATTTTTCAAAATATGGAAACTTGCATCAATACAATTCAAAATACCGATCAGGTTAACATCCACAATTTTTTTTTGAATCTTCAGCGGGATCTTTTCATGGTGCCCCATCTGGAGAATGCCGGCACAGTTGAAAAGAACATCCATTTTCCCTTCTGTCTTTTCGGAAAAAAAACGAATCGCATCTTTGACACTTTCCGGATCAGAGACATCCATCTTTCTCATGCATGCGTTTTTCTCATCCAATGTTGAAAAAACAGAAGTCAAATCCTTTTCATTGATATCAAATAATCCAACATACCATCCCTTGCGGAAAAACAGTTCAGCAGTTGCTTTCCCGATTCCTGAAGCCGCGCCGGTTATTGCAATACTTTTTCTCAAAACAGATTTCTCCCGAAACAGATCGAATTCAGATTATACTTTTTCAAGAATATGAATACACATAGCCGCTTCCTCAACTCCAATGTTACCGCCTCCATTTTCCGCAAGCCCCAGTCTTGCCCCTTCGACCTGACGTTTTCCAGCCTCCCCCCTCAACTGAACACCAATCTCATAAATCTGGGCCAGGCCGGAAGCTCCAATCGGATGACCGCGACACTCCAGCCCCCCACTGGTATTGACCGGTTGTTTGCCACCAAGCTTAGTTGCACCGGTTTCAGCATAGGGCCCTCCTTCACCGATCGGGCAAAAACCCATTGCTTCGGTTTGATGAAGTTCTCCATATGCGGTTGCATCATGGAGTTCTGCCAGACTGATATCAGATGGTCCCACTCCGGCAATATCATAAGCTTCTTTCGCGAGACGTTCTCCAATATCTTCTCCATCTAACATTCGATCAGACCCGGTTCCAAGAACAGATGCTCGAATCCGAATTGGACGGGCACCAACCAGTTTTTTCAAGTACCTTTCAGAACAGATGATCGCAGCAGCAGCCCCGTCACCTACCGGCGCACACATTGCCCTTGTAAGAGGATAGGCAATCGGTTTATCCGCTAAGACTTCTTCCAATGTCATATCCATCTGATATTGGGACATGGGGTTTAATGATCCATGCCAATGATTTTTTGAACAAATAACCGCCAGTTGTCTCTGGGTAGATCCATAAGTACTCATATGCCACCTGGCTCCCATAGCATATGCATCCATAAAAATACTTCGGCCCTCTCCCGGTTGAGTCTGACCTTCCGGAATTTCTACCTGAAATGTTTTGTTCAACTCTTCCATTTTCTTTAATTGATTCTCAAAATTTCCAACATCCATGCATGTGGCATAGGCTGAAAGAGAGAGGGCTTTATTGGGATTGGTGATTTTTTCAGATCCAAGTGCAATGGCCACATCATACATCCCGGCCCGTATGCCGGTATATGCAAGATGAAGGGCTGTGGAGGCACCGGCACATGCGTTTTCCACATTGGTCACTGGAATCCGCTCAATCCCCATAGATCGGAGTGCGACCTCCCCTCTGATGGAATGCTGATTGTCAAACATGCCCCAGAATGTATTGGAAAAAAAAGCTGCCTGTAAATCTTCTTTTTTTAGCCCTGCATCTTCCAACGCCAGCCGTGTGACCTCATGAGACATATCGCGGACACCACGGTCCGGATACTTATTAAACCGAATCATTCCCAGTCCGATGATATATACATTTTCCATTCTTTCCCTTCCTTATAAAAACTGTGATTATAAATGATGAGCGCCTGTTATCATCAGGCTGTCATTTGCACCATCTTCAATCAATCCTGCGCGAGCATCTCTAAAAAATTTTTCAACCGGATATTCGCAACTCAACCCGTTCCCGCCAAAAATCTGAATCGCTTCACTGGTGACTTCCAGTGACACATTTGTACAAAAAACTTTTGAAGCAATCGAGTATTCAATCATGGGCGGTGTGTTATTATAGTTATAAATCATTGCAGCCCGAGACAAGGCTCTCGCCGCTTCGATCTTCATAAACATATTGAACAGTTTATGTTTGATCATTTGATGTTCAAACAACGGTTTTCCACCTTGAATCCGCTTTTTGGAGTATTCCAGAGCCTCTTCATACGCTGCCCTTGCAACACCGACAAACATGGCGCCCATACCCGCATTTGCCGTAGACAGTGTGATATCCAGCATGGAATCATAGCTTTCCTCATTTACGAGCATATACTCCTTTGGCACCCGGACATGATCAAAATAAATCTCCCCCTGATTCAGGGCACGCTGACCCATTTTGTTAAGCGGTTTGCCTTTTCGAACACCCGGTAGATCAAGCGGAATAATACAGATTCCACCACCGGACATACCTTTAGAGGAGTCGATTGTCAAATATGCAAGGGTCTGCGTTGCGATCGTACCGTTAGAAACCCATGCGGACTTTTGACCTTCAATAATCCATTCATCACCGTCAAGACGGGCTGTCACCTGTCCGGAGATAGTTGGATCGGTGAATTGAGGTGTATAGGGGCAAAGGGTATCCGTACCATGTTCCGGTTCTGTGATCCCCCAGCATCCAATGATGGACGCATCCTTGCACCGACAGAACGGCTCAATGATTTCATCAATCAGGCGTTCTGAAGGAACCATTGACGCAAAAAAGGCAGGGAAGCAGGAGACCCCCAGGCCAATGGCAAAATCCACACTTCCCCAGGCAAGCTCTTCCAGTACAATGTGCGTTTCCAGGGGATCGGTTGCCAATCCTCCGTATGTGTCCGGAATAAAAATAGTATGGTATCCCAAATCATATCCCTTTTTCATTGTATCCCAGAACAATTTACTTTTAATGACATCATCAGGCGCTTTTTTATCAAGCTCAATACTGGCAGGCCGCAAAACCTCCCTAGCGAAACGATGCGTTTCCTCCTTGATCGCATTTTGCTCATCCGTCAATTCGATATTCAACTCTTTATAACCAATCATGATCTACTCCTTTCATCCCGGAAAAGGCCTCGTATTATGGGTGGTTCCATTCAATAAAAAAACATCACATGTAATCTTTTATTTTATAAATATTGCCGGCATCTATTGTGAACTGTTCTCTCAATACTCTATCCAAAGCTTTTTCAGATATGGTTTTCGGAATTTCATCAACGATCTGAAGAAATGATGGAATAAAATTTGGTTCTATGTCTGCTTTGCACTTTTCATAAATAGTCTTCGGATCAATCGATTTCCCAGGTACAGGAGAAATTGCAGCGACGAGATCGCTCTCTCCGGGAGCGCCTGATGAGGCTGGAATCCCATAGACACACACTTCACTCACATCAGGATGTTCACCGATAATCTTCTCAATATGATCCGGTTGTATAAAATCACCGGATCTTCTGAGTTCGCTTCCCTTGCGGCATACGAAAAAGTACCATCCATCTGCATCTTTTTTCACAATATCACCGGTTCGCAACCATCCGCCCCGAGTTTTGTTTTCTGACGCGCCGGGGAGGTCATGATAGTCTACCTTGGTTTCTCCACGGGTCATCTTGATGATCAGCTCGCCGGTTTCCCCATCGGGAACCGGGTTGTCCATTTCATCAACAATCTTGAACTCCATCATTCCAGGCAGCGGTTTACCAAAAGACCCGATCGGCCCCTTTCCAGGCGGTTTATAAGCAAATCCACCTTCAACAGCCGCATACCACTCCAGGATCTTCACATTGAACCGTCTCTCAAAATCTTCCCAAATTGAAACCGGAGTGCCTGCGCTCATGACTGTTTGAACCGGATTATCCCCATCGTTCTCCTTTTTCTCCTGATTATAAATTCCAGCCATCATCCCGCCTAGAAGAGAAAAAGAGGTACAACCGTACTTCCTGCAGATATCCCAAATCCTGCTCTTGGAAAAACGAGTACTGAAAACAGCCTTTGTTCCAGTACTGAGGCTTGGGAACAAAGTCACAGCCTGTGCATTTCCGTGAGTCAGAGACAGCCCCGAATACAGAATATCATTGGGCTTATATTGCCAAACAAGACGTGTGGCAATGTTATAAAGTCCAAAACGGTTATTTCGAATCATTACTCCTTTTGGATCTCCTGTTGTCCCGGAAGTGTAAATAATCTGCATGGGATGGCGAACATCCATGATCTGTTGAGCTACCGGATCCCAAGTATCCTTCTTCAGGATTTCATTCAGGGAAGGGTAATCCGTGGAAACCGGTATCTGATGTTCCGGTCGATAAACCACACTAACCAGCTTGATGTTCGGCAATTGACCAATCACCTGAGTCAGTTGAGCCAACAATTCTCCGGATACAAAAACCGCTTTTGCATTCGAATTTTTTAGGAGAAATCGTAATCGATCCCCCCGGCTCCTCGGATCAATGGGAACCATGATTGCACCGATAACCGGGCCTGCAAGCATCGCATAAACAAATTCCGGATGGTTTCTCATGAATACCGCATAGGTATCACCTTTACTCAGACCGATATCCAAAAGAAGACGGGCTACTTTATTGGAATTTTCATAAAGGTCTTTATACGTGAGAATATCATCCTCAGAATCTCCGTTTTCAAAAATAAGAACTTCTTTATCCGGTTTTTCGTCTGCTTTTATTTCAATAAGATGGGAAGCGATGGCTTGATTCAAATGGGCTTTTGAGCTCATATTGTATTTCCTTTCTACCCTGTCAAAAACAATCAGATATATGACGTCATGAAGCGTTTTCTATTACCTGTTTGAATGGCAAATCGCTTTCAAGCTAATCTTCAACTGCCCCGATAAACCCTCGGTTATACGTTGGGAACTCTTTTGCAAAAATCTCATCCCAGTATTCCTTGGTCCAAAATTCATGGCGGTCAAAATATGGATTTTTTTTGGAAACACTAACAGAAATACTGATAACAATATCCACATCCGTTATCACTTTTAGCGCCATTGCACTAAAAGCAAGGGTACTGAAGACCCTGCAATGCAATCCCAGTCGATGGGCCATCGAAGCAGCCGTATTTGCTGCAATTCCTAAGTTCAGATTTTTAAACATACAACTAGGTCCATTGGCTGTAAGCGATTCCACTTCTTCTGCCTTGTTCAGCTCTGCACATGTTCTATACCCGCAGGCACCACAATTGTAATTAAAATCCGATTTTCTTTTATCACCAATAATCATTAAAGAGCATGGCTCTTTCATTAATTGCGCAAGATGTCTTCCATCCCTTGCAGCCAGAGGTGCCATATCTCCCAAAGAAAAACAGTACTCTGCTATCTGCTCAAGATCTTCTCCTTCAACCGTTATGATTTTAACCGTATTTCTATCGTTAAATCGATAACTGTTATGGGCCGCCACCGCCATCAGCTCAACGGCACGATTTAACCCGTCATTTACAAGCTGAGACATTTCTTTTATTGCCATTTTCCCTCCATAACGGACGTCTGAACCGGCATCCTTTGTCATGATCCATTTGTGGTTATAACAAGATAATATTTCAAAAAAACGATACTTGAAAATGATAACTTGACCTGACTGATCAGCTATAAATCGAGCGAAACTGAGGCCATAATCGTTGAATCATCCTGTCATTCATGCTTCGCTGGTTGATCTCGGCATATCGTTTGGGAATATCCCTGAACGGACTCTTCTCCGTAACAGAAATGCCAACCGCCAATGCAAAACCAGTATTCCGCGGCAATATGTTTAAACGCATGGCCGCTGCACCGACGGACCAGAAGACACCGTAGTCAATCCCCAGATTTCTTGCCTGAGAAATCATGCCGTCGACAGCATAGGCAATGTTTGTTGCTCGGAAAGTACACAAGGGCCCCCGAAAAGCAACATCCGGTTCATCCGGTAATTTTTCTTCATTTTTAAGATACTCACAGACCAGCTTCCCGCAGAGGTTGCAATTGATATCAGCAGGATCAGAGACACATCGGAGGGATGTCGCAATCAGAACAACATCTGCATCGCGAAGCATGGCGGCGTCCCTTCCAAAAAAATCCCAGCTTTTTTTGATTTGGGCCATCCTCTCCATCTGCTGACACACATCCTCTATATCACATTCATCATCCAGGATATGAATTGTACACTCTCCCACTCCACCGACCCTGGGAGACGTTGTACCTGATGCCAGTATTAATCTTGCTGCTGTTCGAGCGGCAAGCACCCGGTCGGTTTCAAATTGTTTAATACTTCTCTCCATTGCTTTTCCCTCCTGCTATTTTTCTTGCTCAATTGAAAGGCCAAAACTTTTTGCATGCTCTGGATACATTTCATATGCAGGTTTTAACAACGGCAGCAGTTTTAAAATTTTTGGCATCGGCCCTTTTGCCTTAATCAGGCCTTTTGCCAAGGCAACCGGCATAGAGATATGTTTTAACCAAAATTTATGGCAGGTATCTCCACTCATTGTCATTTCAACTGTGGCTTTCAAATCTGTATCACCCCAGATCACTTGTCCAGTTTTGCCATCTCCAGGTGTGATCCACAGTTGATCTTTTGGGTCCGTGATATTAAACTTGATGACGATTCCTGTTACTGCAAACTTAGGACCAAATTCAGGATGAGTAACAAGTGCCTCAAATAGCCCCCCCAATACAGAATGCATTGTTTCTCTACTATCAAACACTGCCATAATTCTCTCCTTTCAAAAATGAATGTGATTGAATCCTGTTGCTGCAATAATAAGCGATATTATCCTTTCAACTTTTATGGTTACAGATAACCCTTTTTACAGATCATAACGATATGAATAATACCGCTCCCCATTTCCCAAATAGAAATACTATGTCATTTTATAATTCCTAATGGTAAAAACGATGCATCCGGTATCCTAACCATAGCTTCATCAAGTGAATGCAGGGCAAGAAGAACTTCTTAAGTTAACTTTAAAATTCGATATGTTGCTATGATTTCCGACCAAACGGATTAAAAACCGGACGATTGGTCGGTTTATATTCAAATTTTTTTATACTGTCAAGCTTTTTTAAATGCTGAAGCTCCAGACCCTTTTAAAATTTCGATTTTCCATTTCTTTTCAATTTCACCATATTGCACCTCCCTAATCATAACATTTTTTTCTGTCTCATTCAGCGTGGCAATGGAATGCGGTCCAAAAATTTTCGTGCCATTATAAATTGATCCCTTTACAACTATCACAGGATTTCCAGCATCTTTTTTTGACCATTCAACGACATCTCTTTTCTCTTTACTCGTTTTCTCAATTTCAGTAATACCATTTTCAATTTTCGTCATGGATATCGAGATATCTTCCACAATACGTTCCTGTTCCGAAAATACATCTCCGATCTCTTTTTCAATTTCTTTTGATTTTTCCCGGATCTTTTCGATTACAACATTTATCTTCGATATCTCAACGTCCATTTTTTGTTTCTCTGCTTCTTTCATTTTCGCTGATAATGATTTTTCAAAAGATTGAGCTCGATCCTGGGCCTGTGCAAATCCAGACAGTTTTTCATGCAGTTTTCTCTGTTCTTCAAGAAGTTTTTCATAATGTGCCTGTTCCTTCTCTATCTCCGCTTTTCTTTGTTGGATCTTAAAATCAAAACCCTGAATCACTTTTCTGATATGCTCATCCAGACCAACCTTGATTGTACAAGGAGAAGAAACATCCGTGCCTATTTCTTTTGCTTCAATGCCTTCTTTTGCCGTGACCAAAGAGGAAATTATTTTTCCCCGCTCAATCAAACATTTACCACTTGTTCGTACCTTGGAATTGAGAATCTCCTTATCCACAACAACATCCCCATATGACTTGATATTGGCATCTGTAACGTATTTAGAGATTACCTGGCCTTCCGTCTGAATGACCGCCCCGAAAATCCCTCCATTCACCGTCAGGTTCCCCTTTAAGTGAATCTCTGCTTTTTGAATCTCCTTTGCTGTGAGATTACCGCCTCTGACGCTGAATCCGTCTTTAACCACACCATCCACATTGATGTTCCCATCAAATTCTATATTTCCGGTACGATAATCCACATCGCCTTTGACATTGAATTCGTCAAAAACAGAAAGCTTGCCGGTAACCGTCACATTGGGTTGCCCCTCAATATTTGCAAAAGCTTTTAAACCATCTTTAGATAACTCAACCCCGGAATCGAATGTTAAATTTTTATCCTCTGGTGCGGGGACTGAAATCGATCGTCCATAAATATCAAAACCATCCTTGCCCTCCTGCGCTGGAATTTTCTCTGCAATCAAATCACCGGCATTCACATGCGGAACAACACCTCTATCCTTATAATCAATTGTTCCATCTTCGTTTATGCGACCAGCGCTCAGGTAGTTCGTATTAAAAAAATATTGTATGGCTGCGTCTTTTCCTGATATTGGTTTCTGCCCTTTTGCAACAACCAGTTCATTATTTTCATTTGACATTGCCTTTAAAAATGCTTCTACTTTTGTTCCATCAACCAGTTCATAATTGATTCCGGCATCTTCTAATAAATCATCAACTTCTTCCATGGTAAAAGGTGTTGACAGATCGCCCTTTACAATGATTTTCGCCTCTAGTTTATTCTCCGAAACAACTAACTGAATTTGTCCTTTCTTATTCTTGCTATCCAAAGCTACCTGTTTGCCTTCCTCAATAATTTTCTCTTTAAAAGTATCCTCCTTCCGGAAAGCTTCCTTTCTTGATCCATTATCTATCTGTTTTGGATGACCTTCGACGCCAGCTCCTAAAACCCCGGATGGCAGCGGATCTGGTTCTTTCTTTTCAATAAGATCCATTTCTTTTAAAATAACTTGACGCTGCTCCTCTGTAATCATTCCCTGGCCAACCATGATCTCTCCAATAAATCTGCAAGAGTGTATTTTTTGAAATTCTTTTGCCTGCAGATCCAATGCTGCTTCAATCTGACTCTTCGTAACAAACCCTTTTTTTACCGCCCTTGATCCAAAACCTTTACCGATGCTCCTTTTGGTCGCAGTTTGAAGATCCTTTATTGTGGCCGCTGGTATCATCTTATATTTTAAAAATATTTCATCAATGGCAACTTTATCTCCAGATTTTTCAAGTTTCTTCTGGATTGAGTATGCCTTTGCGAGATTTGCTTTATCGATCAATTTATTTGCGAATGCAATTTTTGTTAAAATTTGATCATACCGGTTTATTTTTTCAATCACTTCGTTTCTCCAAATAAAAAGAGAGAATTACCAGCGTTCTGTTTAGAATAAAAAAACAGAACGTCTTACAAGAGAAAAAACAGCCATCACTTTGTGACGAATGGAAATGAATCGAAATATCTTACGAAAAAACCGCACGTTTCTTAAATTAAGGAGGGATTGCCCGGATCTTTTATTGAACAGCGATGATGATTGATGGATGGAATCATCATCGCTGAAATTAAAACCCGGGTCCAACATAAAATTATTTCGTTACATGAGAAAGAAAACAACCTCCTCCATCACCGCTATCGGTTGTTGCTGCCTCCACCGTTGCCCCGGTATCGTCTATGGCAATGCTGATTTGATCTGTTCCCTGAAGTCCGCTGGTATCTGTAACCGTCAATTCGACAACTACAACTTCATCAGCCGTAACCGCTGATGAGGTAACAGACGGTTGCATGGCCAAGGGATCTGAAAATGTCAGTGGAGGCCCTGTTTTTTGTGTCCACCAATAGGTGATAGCATCTCCGTCCGGATCACTGGAACTCGATCCATCCAGATCTATGGTTGCCCCTTGAACCATTGTGGTTGTTGCCGGGCCAGCATTTGCTGTCGGCGGTCTATTGGTGCCCGTTGCCACATTTATGATACATGTATCAGGGTCGCTACGCCCTGCGAAATCTTTAACGGTAAGCTCAAAAGACATCGTTTCATCAATAGATATCGTCGCAGGTACTGTGAATGAAGGTATGCTTTCTGAAAAACTAGAGAGACTAACGACGGTACCAGATAGTTGTCTCCAGTGATAACTTATCTGATCTCCCATGTTTGCATCCGGGTCTGAAGAACCGGAACCATCAAGGATAACCGTATCGCCGGGTCTAGCCGATTGATCATCTCCGGCATCAGCCACAGGTGGTGAAGTAATAGTAACCATACATTGATCCATACCCAACAAATCATTATCGTCTGAAATAGTTAACTCAAAAACCAGCGTATCTCCATTGGAGCCAAGAAATGGAGCCGTGAAAGTTGGATTTGCTATCGATGAATTTGATAAACTAACGGAGGCTCCAGACACCTGTACCCATTGGTAAGATTGAATCGCAGCAGCTTCGGGATCGTATGAATTGAAGCCGTTTAGATAAACAATACTACCTTGAACAATACCTTTCTGATCTGGACCAGCATTGGCAACCGGGGGTTGATTTTCGGAACTTCCAATAACTGTGACGATGGTATCTGCTGAAGACTGCAATCCATCGGAATCCGTTACAGTAATCCTGAATACAAGAGACTGTCCACCTGGAGCAACTGTCGGCGCTATAAATGTTGCCTGTACATTCGTTTTGTTTGATAATGTCACTTCATCAGTACCTGGGACTTGTGTCCATAAGTATGTAATTAAAAAACCATCCGGATCATAAGATGCCATCGCATCTAACGTGACGACATCACCCTGAGCGACTGTTTGATCCGGACCGGATATAGCAATCGGATTAGCCGCATTACTCAGCGCGGCAACCGAATCAATGTCAGCTCCTGCATAAGGTTGCTCAGATTTCCGCTCATTAAGGTCTGTCATTTTAACATAATAATATTTGCCCCCAAGCTCCACTCCTGAATCCAGATAAGCGTCAATATCAATACCAGAAGTTGATCCTCCAATCGAATCCACCGATACCCAACTTGTTCCGTCTTTGCTGATAGAAATTTCGGTTGACTCAATTTGGTCTCCTACCTCAAAAAACCAGAGATCAATCTCGCTGTCTCCAGAAGTGGTTAAAAAATTATTGTTGAACCGAAGGATAAGACTTCCGGCATCGCCGAGGCTGACCGATGGAAACGGTGCAACCTGATATCCCGGCAAGTTGTGATTATCGGTAAAATTGGGAGTTCCAAGAGCGGCAGTAGCATCATTGTAAGGCACGCCAACGTTTTTTCCTGCTGTGTAATCTACAATGCTATCCGCAAAGCTTGTAGCACTCTCAATTTCCACGCCATTATATGTTTCTGCACTTACCGTTCTTGCCATTAGTATGATCAAACAAAAAGCCAGAAAAAACTTTCTTTTCATCATATCATTCTTCCTTATTTTTAAATGTCTTATATTCCAAGTTAGATAGGTTTTCTGCAATTTGATTTTATCAGACATTGTACCAAATTTTCTGAAGAAAACAACCTTTAAATATCGATATGTTAAATATTCAGTAATGGGAAAAAGCTCCTAACCGGATGAAAAAAATCTTGGACATCAGATTATACTTGACAACAAAGGATAGATTGTCTAATCTCTCCATCAATTGATGCAAACAATTTTTGGGATAGAATTGATGGGAAAAGGCGATACTTTATGGCGACACCCCTTGAAAAGGCCCGGCGCGATCCAAGCTCAATGAAAGCCAAAATACTGACTTCCGCACGTAAAATCTTCAGTAAAAACGGTTTTTCAGGCACGACCACCCGGATGATCGCCAACACCGTGGGTATCGATATTTCTACACTGTACTATCATTGGGGCGAAAAAGCTGATCTTTACAATGCAGTACTTCTGAATACCCAGGAAGAACTGAAACAAGAGTTGAAACGGATTGAAAAAATCATCCATGGAAAGCCTCTTCCCAGCCGCCTCGAAATTGCAATTAACGAATCCTGCGATTACCTTTTTAAAAATTCAGAAATTACCAATCTGATTCTATTAAACTATTTTACCAAACCCAAAGGAAAAGATATCGTCGAATTCCACTTTATCGATATCATTACCGGAATTGCAATTTCAATGGGTCTTGCCATGGATAAGGATAAAATTACCAAACAGGCTAAGGCCAGAGTGATGGCGGTCATGCTGTCTCTGTTTAATTTTATTGCCGGTAAAAAATATTTAAGCCCAATCATAGGTGCAGAGTCCCAGGATTATTTGAATGTTGTAAAAGAAACTTTAAATTTTATTCTGATCCCTGCATTTGTTCAGGATAAAAAAGCAATATAAACGTTAAAAAAAGTTGGTGTTATACCCAAACAATGCAGCAATAACAAAAGCAAAAAAACTTCCCAAAGGGAAGGCAACGGTTCAGGAGTAAGACAATATGTTTGAATTTGATAAATCACAAAAACAGATTCAGAAAGCCGTCAAAGCATTTGCAAAAGGAGAATTCGACAAGGAACAGATCCAGGATTTTGAAAAAAATCGGGAATATCCCATACAAACCTGGAAAAAGGCTGCTGAATTAGGATTTATTGGTATCCACTTTCCGGAAAAGTTTTCAGGTGCGAACCTGGGAATATTTGAAAATGTTATTATTGCTGAAGAGCTCTGCCGGAAAGATTCCAGTATGGGAATTACCATTACCATGGCCGGATATGCATCTGAGTGTATCCTTCGGTTTGGCAGCGATGAGTTGAAAAACAAATATCTTCCCAAAATTGCCGAAGGGGAATCTCTTTCCGGAGGAGCATTTATCGAGCCGGATTCAAATAGTGACCTTTCCCGCATTTCCACAACCGCGGTAAAGAAAGGTGATTCCTTCGTGATCAACGGGAAGAAAACTTTTGTTCTGAATGGCGGTTCCGCAGACTTTTTTATTGTTCTTTGTCAGACCGACCCCAATGCATCCATCCCGACAAATGGAACCAGTCTGATCCTGGTAGACACTGAAACAGAAGGTCTGTCAACTGCTGATCAGGGTACCAAACTCGGTACCAATATGATGAGTATGTCGGATCTGCAATTTGATAATGTAAAAGTTCCGTTAACCAATCTGATCGGTGAAGAAGGAAAAGGATATGACAATGTCCAAAAATTTTTTACCGAAAGCAGGATCCTATATGCAGCCCAGGCAATCGGAACAGCTCAAGGCGCTTATGAACGAGCACTGGATTACATTAAAGGAAGAGAACAATTCAGCAGACCGATTGCAGCATTTCAATCCGTAAGACATAAAATAGCGGATATGTGTATTAAAATCGAGTCCGCAAAACTGCTGACCTATGAGTCTGCACAGAGATTCGACAACGGCAAATTAGATCCCAAATTTTCTGCCTTGACCAAAATGGCGGCAACCAATGCTGCAATGGAAGTCACCAACGAAGCAGTTCAACTGCTGGGTGGATATGGTTATATGACGGAATACGAAATCGAACACTTCTATCGTGATGCCAAGGTATTACAGATACGAGAGGGTAACTTTACCGTATTAAAGGATATTATCGCTAATACAACTATCGGAAAATTGAAATAGTTTGGGGTAAGAGGGTTTAGGAGAAAGACGATCATGGATATTTTACACTATACAGACAAACACAATGACTTCAGACAACGCCTTCGAAATTTTCTGGCAGAAGAAGTAAAACCCTATGCAGATCAATGGGAAAAAAATCATATCGTTCCCAGAGAGATCTGGAATAAAATGGGGAAAAATGGATTTTTATGCACAAACATTTCCAAAGAGTACGGTGGTCTTGGAGAAGATTTTCTCTATTCGGCAATCGTTTGTGAAGAAATGGCTGCAACAGGCCAGACCGGGCTTGCGGCTCCTCTTCATAGCGATGTGGTTGTCCCCTATCTGGATGAATATGGATCAGAAGAACTGAAAAGAAAATATCTTCCCGGATGCGTTTCCGGCGATATTGTAACCGCAGTTGCCATGACGGAACCTGGCGCAGGTAGTGATTTATCTTCCCTCCAGACAACTGCCATAGAAGATGGCGATGACATCATTATCTCCGGTTCAAAAACATTCATATCGAACGGAATCCTTTGTGATATTGTTATCGTAGCCGCCAAAGATCCAGCAGTGCAGGACCCCTATCAGGCACTCTCCCTGTATGTTATCGAAGCAGGAACACCTGGTTTTGATAAAGGCAAGCAGCTTGAAAAAATGGGATGGCACAGTCAGGATACTTCCGAGCTGTTCTTC
>CAMBQS010000043.1 GCA_945870015.1 Desulfocicer vacuolatum DSM 3385 | reverse complement strand
AAAGGCTCCGGTGGCCTTAAAACACCACCGCGTAGGAACAGCATCATCAGCCGCAACATTGTAAATACCCGGAAGATTTTTGACAAAAGGAAGATACATGGCTTCTCCCAGATCTTCTTCACTGATCATCTGGTTATGTGACGTCCGTCCGGCAGGAAGCGCGGATATTTTCATAGACCATAAGTCCGAAAACATGTTGTTGATGTTCGGCCCGACCAAAAGTCCGGCACGGAGGACGGTAAGCGTGATTTCCGGATAATCCTTGAAAAAATCGGTCACAAAATTTTCAACGTCTATTTTACTGGAGTTATAGTAATTGTCTTCATTCCGTTTCAGTTCGGAATCCTCTTTGAACCCTAAAATATTGTCGCTGTGGGACCCATAGGCGGTCATACTGCTGGTATAGATTACTTTTTTCACCTTATTTTCTGCACAGGCCTGAAATACATTTTTAGATCCATTGATATTGATATCAAGGGTTTTTCCTTTATCATGTATCTCTCCGACAATGAAGGCAAGGTGATAGACGGTGTCCACGCCCTTGAACAATTCAAACATTTTTTTGCTTCGGATATCTTCCCGGTAGTATGTGAGCTTATCAAATCCACCGGTCCAGGGCCGTCTTCCGATCCCGATAATCTCTTCCACATCAGGGTCTGCCTGTAGTTTGGGTAGTAATGTTAAAGCAAAATAACTTGTAACTCCTGTGATGGCGACTTTTTTTCCCATTGCGTTTGACTCCATTAAAATGAAAAATACTTACATGGTGTTTCATGCGTGCGTATTAACATCGGTTGTAGTGTTACTTCAAATTGACTCTCAGGTCAAGAAAAAAATGAACCCTTTTGACCTGGCTTTTGTAACAATCCAATTCAAAACGATCAGTTGGTTGCAACAAGCCAATATATCAATAAGTATTCTTTTTATGGTATATCTGATGTCAATTATGGTAAGGGGATTGTATGTATAGTTAATGTATAAAAAAAGAGGATTTCATAAATAGTTGCAATCCGGTCACGATCATCCCCGAATGCCATTGGTGATCAGGCTTAGATAATCACTCCAGAAGGTGTTTGGATGAACATCTTTTTCGATCATTGGCAGGTAATTCAGGCTTTCCATTGCACCGATTAAAAAGGTTGCTGCGATTTTAGAGTCAATTTTTTTGATCAGTCCGTCGGCAATACATTTTTCAATATCCGATTCCAATGGACTTCGGATTGACATATAGGTTTGTTTTCCCAGATACTGGAGTTTCGGATCCGGATCTTCCATGGCTTCTTTGCATAATTGAATGATGGAACAGAATTCAGATAGAACCGGTAAAACAGTCCTGGCCCTCTGCTCAAGTCGTTCCAGAGGGTTTTTAATTTTCCTCAGCTTTTCCCAGCCCTCTGAAAAAAGCTCTCTGAATATTCTGGGAACACATTCCAGCAGAAGCTCTTTTTTATCAGAGAAGTAGAAATAAAATGTGCCTTTGCCCACATTCATTGTTTTTACAACATCGCTGATCTTTGTTTCCTTATACCCTTTTTCTCTGAAAAGCCTGCAACCGACATCAAGGATTGATTCCCTCGTCTTTATGCCTTGCGATTTTCTTGGGTTGCTATTTTTTACTGTTTTCTGAACCGTTTTTGGAAACGAGTCGCCGACAGTATCACCAAATACATCGGGATCCACTGTTTCCATATTTTTCATTTCTGCCTGAATTGCCACCAGAGGTAATCCCTGCATTTTTGTTTTTTTAATAAATGCCAGTTTTTTGATATGGGATTCGTCATAATAGGACATGGTTTTTCCCGTCTTTGTCGGAGGGTGCAGCAGACCTTTTTGAAGATAAAAATGGATTGTCCTCCGGGGTATATCCGAGATACGTTCCAATTCCGCTATTCGAACCCATTTTGAACGATTCTTCATGTTGTTTCCTTATGGATAGGATCAAAAAAAAGAAATGTACCTGTATTTAACTATTAACTATACATATATTAGATATTTTGAAAAATTACAAGTATTGAAAATAAATGAGAAATGTTTATATACAATAATCACAATATAATTAATAGTTATAGATGTTTGATGATTTGTTTTCATTTAAAGCAACTTATTAGTTTTACTATCATGAAAAAGTTTTTTCTTTTTTCTTGACTGTATAGTCAGTTCGATTTATAGAATAACAAGATTTGTGCAATGATAAACTCAATTAATTAAAATGGAGCCTGAAAATGCTTTTTGAAAAATACAGATTAGTCGCAATGCCGCCGGCAAAGTGGGCAGAACTGATTGTTGATCCTGAAAAGTGTACTGGTTGCGGACGTTGTGTAAAGGCATGCCCGGTTCAGCTTCTGGAAGTTTACAATAAGGTATCCAGGTCCAATTATCGATATGATGTACTTCGATGTCTTACTTGTGAAAACTGTGCCGTGGTATGCCCTGAAGGAGCCATCCGTATTGAAAGGGACTATCGCGTGCCAAAAGGTTTCTGGAAAAATGAGAATCTTTACCAAGGCACAAAAACCCTGCCTGCTCCATTTGGAAAAAATACCGGAACGGATTTTGAGTCGTATAAAGACAACCTGACCGAGGTGGAGCGGGTTATTTATAAGAGACGCAGCAATCGTCTTTTTAAGAAAAAACAGGTTGAACCGGAGTTGATCAATCGAATCATTGAGTCCGGAAGATTTGCTCCATCCGCAGGCAATAACCAGCCATGGAAATTTGTAGTTATCCAGGACCCGAAAGTTTTAAGTGAGCTTAATCTGAGAAGTAAAAAAACGCTGAGGTTTTTCAGCCGGCTCTGCTTGCCGAAAACATGGATAGACAAGTATACCCCGGGGGATAAAAAAGCAAAATTAAAAAAATGGCAGAAATGGCTACTCTGGGTTCTGGTATGGTTTGTGGGAGGGGACGCAGACCAGCGGGCACATGGCGGTTTGAATGCGGTTACAAGTGACCCGGATTTTCCTGTTTTTTTTAATGCACCCACCATGATTATCCTCCTGGCGGACAAGCGGGCGATTGGCGGGACAAGATTAGACATGGGTTTATGCGCACAAAATATGGTTCTCACCGCTCATTCTTTAGGCCTTGGAACCTGTTATGTGGATCTGATTACAAAAGCCCTCCAGTATGATAAGAAGTTTTCCAGAAGACTGGGTATTGCTCATCCTTTTGAAGTGATTACTTCCCTTGCCATAGGCTATCCACAAGGGAAAATCGACGGGATTGTCAGACGGGAAAAGCCAAGGGTGATCTGGATCAAATAGATTTCAATCCGGTTCACGCGGGCATAATATTTCAATCTGTTCGGCAATCAACGGCCAGATTTCAGCTTGTGATTCCTTGCTGACAATCATTCCGATATGGTCATAGTCTTTTGAAAATCCGTTTTTCTTTCCAAGGATGGTAAATGTTTTCCGGCTGCTGCCGATTTGGTTATACAGGATTTCACATCCTTCCGGCGGGTCATTTTTATCCGCAGCAGCCGCAAAGCAGCAGACAGGAATCTGAATCCGCTCCAGGCCTTCCCAGTATGAGATCCCTTCAGCATTTGCCCACTTGCCCCGGAATTTTTTCCATTGAATGACCTCGATCATTGCATCGGCAGCTTCCACTTCCGGTCCCATCCCAAAAAAAGGAGCCGGGAAATTGCCGAGCAGTTTTACAATCCCCATGCACAGCCAGGCAAGGGGAGGGATTTTCAGGAAACCTTCACCTTTGCTGATCTGGCTGCCAAAAGTCAGGATTCCACGGATTGGCTCCTGATCCAGCCATTTAACAGAAAGAGAGGCCAGGAGATAAACACCGCCAAAGGAGTGGCAGATCCATGTAACCGGAGTCCGGGTTTGCTGATAAACATAATTCTGTATGGCCGGGATATCAAAACGAATCTGCTGTTCCGCCGTGATAGAGGAAAACTCTTTTCCTTTTGGTGAGAGGCCATGCCCTCTGAGTTCCGGAATCCATATGTCAAATCCGGCGTTTGACAGGTAAGTTCCCAGGCCAATGCCCTTGTCTGATATCCAGAAGTTTCGCATGGAATAGGTGCCATGGAGCAGGATAACCGGCAGGGATTTTTCCGGATGATTTTTGGACTCGATATGACTCAACGCTATTTTTGCATTGTCTTTGGTTTGAATCCAATGGACGTTGACGGGTATCTCTCCCAGCTTCTGGGATTCGGATTTTATCATATTGCTTGTATTCTGCATCAGAAAAGTGTCCTTTAACAATAGACGAATGTTTAATTTTTATGATGACAAATTTATTTTTCATTGCAAAACGAATAAAAAAAAAGTTCATAGTCTGTCAATCATTACTTGACACATGGCACGATAGAATAAAAGTAACAAATTCTGGATCAGATTTAGGAAAATTATGAAAAAAACAGGTCAGAGCGATTTTATGCCCTCATTGCGGAAAGATTACCGATATTGGCTCGATACACATCCGGTGCATATTTTAAGGCAGGCGACTAAAATTATCGTATTGTCCAAAATGTTTATCAAAGGCAAATGCTCTGCTCACCTTGAGGGATTTCATGGCGGCAAAGCTTGTACAATCGGTAAAGCTGAAGTCCTTATCCGCATATTGTTTGAAAATGGCAAAGGCGGTATTTTCAAGGAGGGGTGTGATACTGATAATCTCAAACGATCCGCTTTTTTTCAGGTTTTCCCGGAAGATAACGGACACATTATGCGAGATTTTTGCCCGAAGATAATTCATGGTTTCACAGATTACGAAGTTTGTTGTTATGAATCTTGTGCCTTTTTCGACGGAATCCTTGTAATAATTCCTGGCTGGAGTGTGGTTATCATCGTCTGCATCCGTTAATGCTATAAAGGCTCCGGTGTCGATGAAGATTCTCATTTCTTTTTTCCGTATAGGTAGTGGTCATGCTTTATAGAACCGTCCCTAATGCCGGATTTTGCAATGCCTATTACACGTTCAAAGGGGTCTTTTGCAGGCTTCCCGGGCGGCTGTACAGGGGTTGTGAGAGCGATTTCTATCGCTTCACGAATAAGCTGATTCACACTTTTATTTTCCTCTATGGCCTTGTACTTGAGTGCTTTTAAAACTTCTTCAGGCAGCCTTATATTAGTTGCGACATTTGCGGGCATAACTTACCTCCCATCTTTTCAGACTCTATGAGAGTATCATAATATCATGGTATCATTATGTCAAACTGAAAATTGGATAAGAAGTTCCTTTTTTTGTAGATGAACAAAAAGGAAAGGCACTTGTGTGTCAATTCTTTTGTGTATATTCGGTAACCCCGAGGCAAAAATGGCGGATCGGATTCAACTCTCCATTAAGTTCGTAAACCAATAGGATACCAATGGGAATGTTGCTGCATCAGGGTTCTACCGGTTTTCGAGTTTCGACTCGTGTTGTTTGCTTCAATGGGAATGCATCTTGGCAACCGGTACTTTCCAGTAGTGCAGCAACTCAAAAAGCAGCGTTACGTTGACTCCGATTCTTTGGCATGGATTGTCTCATCTTTAGAGCCATGGATAATCAAGACAAACTCGCCGGTCTTGATCGCCGTCTCATACCGCAATATGCTATCCTTGGGAATTCCCATCTGGAATTTTATCTTGACGGCTGTTCATTACCATCACCGATTTTATTTCCACGCCCGAGTCCTTTTCCCTGGCCGCTTCCATCTTTTGGCTGACGCTTCGGTTTTGCTCCCGGGCAATTTCCTCTTTGCCCGCCACTTTTTGGTCCTTTACCATCTTTTCCTGTTCCATCTTTGTTCGGCATAATCAATCCTCCTGTTTTGTATAACGTTTGTTTCATTATCCAGCGACACATGTCACTGACTTTACGTCCGCATCCTTCATACATTAAGCCCTTTGCGTGGCTTATTCTCAACATTGTAATTGGTCTCAACAGTTCCAAAAATTATTTATGTCTCCAACCGCTCCATGCAGGAAAGCCACTTTCATTACGAAGCGTTAATATTTCATCACTCTTCTTAATTTCTGCAGCGATGATAGCTGGTTTGTTTTCAAAGGAAATCCGTGAACCCTTTACCTCAATTTTGTCCTTTGGATTAATGTTCATGTCCTGATTTTTGATGTACCATTCAGGGCCGAGATGAACTGAGATTGTTTCTTTGTCTGTTTTCACAACTACATGAACACCCGGATTCATACCTCTGATGGGTATTATCTTGTCTACTGATATGACTTCGCCACTGATGGTTTCAACGGTCTGAGGATTATAAAACCTGTTGTAATTCGTATCCTGACCCCAGCCACCTCCACCCATTCTCATTTTCGCAATTACTTCAGTGGTTGTGAAGATTCCAAGACCAACAGCCACCATAATAGCAATTAATGTCGTAATCTTTTTCATTTTTTCTCCTTTTGCAATGCATTTTAAATGTTTACGATCTTTTGACTACCTGCAATTTTTTTGCAGTTTTTGGCGAGTTATCTATTTGTTTCAGTTTACTACTTTTATTGAACACTTCAATTGTTGTGCCAGGTATTGCAAATTCAAAATCGCGTCATACATCATGTATGATTATTCCATCCTGGATACGATAACATAATCGCCGGGGCCGAGCAGATTGATGATGGGTAGAGAAAGATCAGAAAAATGAATCGGATTGGCTGTTTTCTTTTCAGCTATTAAATCGGATCAGGTCTTTGCTTATCCCAATTTGGAACGTTCAAACAATATAAATCCATCAATCAGAATAGTTAATTATACGAACTGCATTTTGGCATAGACCTTATTGGAACGTACCAGACCGATCGGATACGCCCACCCTGCTTTCGATTCTTTATATTGCATCAACAACGTTGTTGACACACCACCGACTTTCACATATAGCCTTTATATGAAAAAGCAAGGACTTACCATTTTATCCCTTCACACCGATCAAATAGTAAGTCCTTTTTTTCGGGTAAACGGAATTGGACCGAATCTGTCATGAAAATTTTGATTGCCTGCTATTCCCGCACCGGGTTTACTGAAAAATTGGCGGAACGAATTGTGCAAGAGCTTACGTCGCGTGGTCACACGGTAAAACGGGACCGAATTGATGTGGTGGTTCGGAAGAGCCGCTGGAATCTGCTTTTCCGGCAGATTCATCAGTATCCATTGGTTGGGCTTGCCATCATCAATTCATCTTTTTACCAATGGTGGATAAATAACTACTATCAGCCGGAGGATAAAATTCATTCTTGTGAATATCCGGATGTATCTGGATTTGACCATGTCTGTATCGGCGGTCCGAAATGGTGCTATACCTCATATCCGATTGCGCGATACCTTAAGCAGATTAAAGGACTGGACCATCAACCAGTGAGCGCCTTTGCCACTTTTGGGGGGCCGCCCTTAAAAATGTTTGAACTTGAATTTATTTTTCGGCCCATGAATCGGCAGATTCAAAAAGCCGGGGGCAGACTTGTTTCCATGTTAGGGCTATCCAGTAACTTTCATGAGCTTCCTCTGATCTGGATCTTCAGGCTGGTTTCATGGCTTTTTTTCAGATGTTCCCTGAAATCATTTACCACTGACAGTGACTATGGGAAGCGGAAACTTAAAGCGTTTTGTGATCAAATTGAGCAGGGCAATTGCCTTGATTAAGGCCCCCAATCTGATTTCATTTCCGTTTATTTCCAGGCCTTCAAGAACCGACATGCCAAGGAGCTGGACATCCAAACATGAAAAAATACAAATATCTATTCGGCCCTGTACCGTCGCGACGTTTTGGACGTTCACTCGGTATTGATCTTCTGCCTCATAAAACCTGTTGTCTGGATTGTATCTTTTGTCAATTGGGAAGAACGGAATTCAAAACCATTATCCGCAAGGAATATGTTCCGGTAGATGCGGTTCTGGATGAACTAAAAGCGTGGTTGAAAGCCGATGGTGAAACAGACTATATCACCCTGTCCGGCTCCGGGGAACCCACTCTGCATACCAAGTTTGGCGATGTGCTTGGGTTTTTACAGACAATCAGCAAGCCTTCCGTGTTGTTAACCAACGGTACCATGCTTACCATTCCGGAAGTCAGAGATGCCGCATCGCGTGCCGATATCGTCAAGGTATCTTTGAGCGCATGGGATCAACATTCTTTTCAAGTGGTGAATCGCCCGCACGATCAATTGAACTTTGAAAAAATCATGGAAGGGTTGCTGGATTTCCGCTCTCAATTCAAGGGGGAGATTTGGCTGGAAGTATTTTTGTTGTATGGTATCAATTCAATGCCGAAGGATGTTGAAAAAATAGCAGCTCTTGTAAAAAAAATTCAACCGGATCGCATTCAATTGAACACGGTTACCCGGCCGCCGGCAGAGGACTTTGCCGGAGCCTTATTGAAAAATCAGATGACGGAGCTTGCTGATTTATTTCAACCAACAGCAGAGGTGATCAATGAATACAATTCAACACATGCAGGCCATCAGCAGGTAAAGGAGGATAACATACTGGATATGCTTAAGCGAAGACCCTGTACAAGTGAACAAATTGCAGCGGCTTTTGGGTTGCACACCCATGAAGTCGCAAAATATCTTGGCAAATTACTACATGAAAAATTAATTTTTACGGTTCATAGAAAAACAGAAATTTATTATACGGTTCGGGATACAAACAAATGAATTATTTTGAAAATATTCAAAAAAGCATGGACTCATCCCGTATTTTCAGGCCGGGTGTTCGTGCGGTGATCGTGAACAATGAAAAAGAAATTTTGTTGCAGCATCGAGCGGACAATACATTGTGGGGATTACCCGGGGGAGCGGTGGATCTTGATGAAACAGCCTATGAGGCGCTTGTACGAGAAGTAAAAGAGGAGACCTCCCTGGACGTGATTCAAGCCGAACCCATGGCCTTGTATTCCGGTGTCAAGCAACGCTTTTCATATCCAAATGGAGATCGCGTACAATGTTTTGCGATTGCATTCATTGTCAGCCAATGGAAAGGGCAGCCTCAAGCGGATGGGGAAGAAGGCCTGGAAGTGTGCTTTTTCCCTTTGTCACAGCTACCGGATAACATCGTTCATATTCATACAGCAACCATTGAGGATTATTTGCGGTATGATGGAAAGTTTATACTATCCGAATAAGGGTTGGCTGAGCGGGCATAAGATCATTATTATCTGACGGCATTTTTATCACCGGGCCTATCGGTTGATACAATCAAATCCGCCTTGTTTTTCATTGCAAAACGAATAAAAAAAAGTTCATTGTCCGTCAATCATTACTTGACACAAACCCCGATAGAATGAAAGTAACACTCGATGTTCAAGTTTTATATATTTTTACAGACTCAGGAAAATTATGAAAAAAAAGGTAAGAGCGATTTTGTGCCCTCATTGCGGAAAGATTACCGATATTGCCGAGGCAAACTGTATCTGGTGCGGCAGCGCAACCGGATATTCTGCAAGGATGAAACAACGATGGATCAACCTCCTGAATGATTCTGAGATGCTGATTCAGGGCGTACTGTATCTGAATATCGGAATGTTTGTCCTTTCCCTGTTTCTAAATTCCCATATTCCGGCGATCACCCTGAATCCCTTTACCGCATTATCTCCGGATGCCGAAAGCCTTTTGCTGCTCGGTGCAACAGGGACAGGTCCTATAGATACGATCCATTTCCGGTGGTCTCTTGGCTGGCTGACTTTTCTTTCCGCCAACTATCTTCATGGAGGAATCCTTCACATCCTGTTCAACATGGTGGCCTTAAAACAGATTGCTCCGGTTGTAGCCCGGGAATACGGAGTGTATCGTTTTATTATTATTTACAGTATCGGAGGGGTAATCGGGTTTTATGTGTCATACCTGGCCGGTATTTCCCTGACCATTGGTGCTTCTTCCGCAATTTGCGGATTATTGGGGGCACTTCTTTTTTTTGGATGGAGCAGGGGAGGGCAATACGGAAATCTGGTGTTCAAACAGATCGGGTCGTGGATTCTGACACTTTTTATTTTTGGATTTTTGATGTCAGGGATCAACAATTGGGGGCATCTGGGAGGTATCCTTGGCGGGATGGTTCTGGGCTGGATTCTGGGTTACGGTGAAAAAAGACCGGAGGCTCATTTAGACCGGTTTGCAGCAGGGACTATTGCCGTGATTACCTTACTGGTTCTTGGCTGGAGTGCGATTACAGGAACCTTGGTACGGTATGGTAATATATGAATACCCCAAATCCGATTCTTTATATGGCTCCAATTCAGGGTATAACCAATTCAGTATACAGAAATATTTTTTCACAATTTTTTAATGGATTGGATCTGGCTGTTGCCCCTTTCATTTCCACCAGCCAGGGGAAAAAAATCAGCCGCTCCTACATTAAAGATGTTCTCCCGGAAAACAATACCGGTATGCCGGTTATTCCCCAGTTGATGAGCAACCAGGGGGATGATTTTATCAATCTTGCCGTCCGGTTATTTGATCTTGGATATGATACGGTGAACTGGAACCTGGGTTGCCCGTTTCCCATGGTGGCCAAAAAAAAACGTGGTTCCGGTCTGCTTCCCTATCCGGAACGGATTGACTCTTTTTTATCGCATGTGATTCCAAGGATACCCGGTCAGCTTTCGATTAAGTGCCGGCTTGGAAGAAATCAGGACGATGAGATTTTTCGATTGATCCCTGTGTTTAACCAATATCCGCTGAAAGAAGTGATGATTCATCCGCGTACCGGTATTCAGATGTATGAAGGGCCGGTTAACCTTGATCGTTTTGAAATGTGTCTTGAACATATAGAACACCCGATTGTTTACAACGGTGATATCCGTTGCCTGGATGATTTTCTGGTCTTGTCAAACCGCCTGAAAAAGGTGGACAGATGGATGATCGGACGGGGCATGCTGATCAATCCTTTTCTTCCGGAGATCCTGAAAAAAAAGGAGGATTCCATTACAGGGAAATTGAAAAAAATAAAAGAGTTTCATGATTCTTTACTTGAACAAAATAAGGCGTATATGAGTGGTCCGGCACATGTCCTTGATAAAATGAAGGGGTTCTGGTACTACCTTTCCCAGGCTTTTCAGAATCCGGATCTGATATTTAAAAAAATTAAAAAAACAAAATCCATAGACAAGTTTGAAAAAATTATTTTGGATTTTTTTCAGGATGAAGCTGTTCTTCTGATTTGACAGGTGTATTTCTCCTGTTTCTTAACCCGATTGAACATAAAAGGAATACAATATGAAAAATCCCATTGGTCATTACTGGATGATCCGGCTTGCCGAGGTGAAACAAGCATTGGAAACAAACCATTTCGGAGCCTATGTTGCTGGGAACTCTGTGGAAGCAAAAAGGATTGTACTGGAGGAGATTATTCCGGAGATTTCACCGGGAACCGTTTCCTGGGGAGGCTCCATGACCTTTACGGATTCAGGAATTTATGAATCGATCTGCAATAATGGGAACATCACTGTCCTGGATACGTTTGATAAAAAGATTTCCAAGGAAGAATCACTGGAGCGGCGCAGACAGGCGTTGCTGGTGGATCTTTTTATCACAGGTACCAATGCGATTACTGAAACCGGAAAGCTGGTCAATCTGGATATGATCGGGAATCGTGTGGCCGGCATAACCTTTGGACCAAAAAATGTCATCATCCTGGCGGGCAGAAACAAAATTGTTCCGGATATCGAGGATGCGATTTCCAGAATTAAAAATTATACAGCTCCGGTGAATGTCATGCGGCTGGATAAAAAGACTCCCTGCTTGCATACATCCCATTGTGAAGAGTGCAACAGCCCGGAACGGATCTGTAACTCCTGGGCCATAACCGAAAAATCCTTTCCCAAAGGCAGAATCCGGGTTGTCCTGATCAATGAAGATCTGGGGATTTGAAGCCGGGAGCAGTAATTTCTATTTTGACTTTTCCTTATTCCGGAATGCCTGTTGCAGTTTTTCGCCAAGAGATCCGGTCGGATTGGATGATGAGGTATCCGACTTGTAACTTTGCCAGTCTTCAACATCGGATGCATCTGCAGGAACAAGGGTTATCCTGCGGTCTTTCATATTGACCTCTTCCACCTGGACATGGATTTCATCACCGGATTTGAGTTTATCGATTCCCGACGCATCATAGGCTTTGCTGATTTTGGACTTATGCAAAAGGCCGGTAACTCCGGGCTCCAGGATAACAAACAGACCAAAGGTTTCTCTTCTTTCCACCTTTCCGGTAATTGTTTTTCCTGCTGGATACTTCTCTTTGACATCAATCCATGGATCGCCTTCCGCATCCTTGATGCTCAGGGAGATTCTTTTTTTTGCAGGATCAATCTCCTTGATCAATACGGAAACCATGTCGCCGGGGCTGACCACATCCTGTGCTTTGTTCACCCTTTTGGTGTAACTCATTTCGCTGATATGCACCAATCCTTCAATTCCAGGAGCGATTTCAATAAATGCGCCAAAATCCAGGCATCGCGTTACCCGTCCTTTGATCATGTCACCGATTACAAACTTTTCAATTGCCGTATCCCAGGGATCACCACCAGCCTGCTTCAGCGAAAGAGCAATTTTCAGTTTGTTTTTGGAATCCTGTTTTTCAACCTTAATCACCTTCACTTTTACCGGGTCACCTTCTTTTACAACTTCTTTCGGGTGGTCAATCCGTGACCAGGAGAGTTCAGAAATGTGGATCATCCCTTCAATGCCCGGGAACAATTCAACAAAAGCGCCAAAATCCATGAGTTTGATGATGTTCCCTTCAAGGATAATATCAACAGCAAGATCCTTGAGAAACTGATTCCGTGCGTCCTTTAAATCCATTTCCATAAAATTTCGTCTTGAAACAACAATATTTCTGCCGTTTTCCTCAATCCGGCTGATCATGAACCGGTAGGTGTTCCCGACAAACTCTTCTGGTTTGGTAACAAATTTGAGATCCATCTGGCTGAGCGGGCAGAATGCAAGTTTTTTCATGATTTCAACACGGAAACCACCTTTGCATATCTCTGTTACCTTACCGTCCACCGGGATTTTATTTTTTTGGGCATCATAAAGTGCCTGATCGCCGGATTCGCCGGAAAGTGCTTTGGAAAGCCGGATTTCACTTTCAGAGGAATAGACCACATAAAGATCCAGCTCATCCCCTTTTACATACGGGAACGCGCCATCATCATTAAACAGCTCTTTTTTTTCAACAACACCATCCACTTTTGTTCCGGTGTTGATAAAAACCGAATCCATCCCAATCTCGATGATTTTCCCTTTGATTTTATCACCGACCTGTATCTCTTCGTTCATGCCCTCATCATATGATTCAAGGAGCTTGGCAAAGTCTTCTTCTTCCTCATTTTTATCATTATCCAATTCATCATCAAATTGATCATTCATGAACCAATCTCCCGGATAGAAATGTTTTTTTTTGCAGAAAATTTCAGCAAGTAATATAAGCTTTAATGCTGTAACCGGTCAACAGGTATCTTCTCTCTATTTTTTCTCTCATTTCCAGCCGGATCAACTGGATGAAATAATTCCTTGCAAATTTTGAGGTGTTGCGATTAAATCATTCCAGATTACCGGATATGAAATCCGGAGATGCCTGCCGGCATTTTCATCCGGATACCAGATAACCAGGGAGCATGAATGACCGTGAAACAAAAACAGGAAAGAATCGGACGTAATGAACTCTGCTTTTGCGGCAGTGGGAAAAAATATAAAAAATGTTGTGGGATGCAAAATTATGAAATATCGGATTCGATTCAAAAACAGTATCTGGACAGGTTCGGCATCCGGCTGAAAAATGAGAAAGATATCGAATTTATCCGAAGAGCGGGCCAACTTGTTTCAGATACGCTTTCCATGGTGGAGTCCGCAATTCATCCGGGAATGACAACAGATGAGATCAATACGCTTGTGCATAATTACACCATTCAACATCATGCGATACCAGCCCCGTTGAACTACAAAGGCTTTCCCAAAAGCGTATGCACTTCTGTCAATGATGTGATCTGTCATGGTATTCCCGGTGACCGGGTTCTGAAGAACGGAGATATCATCAATGTCGATGTTACTTCTGTTCTGGATGGTTATTTTGCAGATGCAAATCGTACTTTCTTTGTCGGAACACCAGGACAGGATGCGGTCAAGATTGTGAATGTTGCCAAAAACAGCCTGAAAGCATCACTTGAGATGGCCAGACCCGGAAATCGTATCGGAGATCTGGGATGGGCTATTCAAAGATATGCGGAAGGGCAGGGGTGCTCGGTTGTCCGGGAATTTGTCGGGCATGGAATCGGGTTTGAGTTTCATGAGGCGCCTCAGGTTCCTCATTTTGGAAGAAAAGGAACCGGGGTTGAGCTGATACCCGGGATGGTGTTTACAATCGAACCCATGATTAATCTGGGCAGTTATAAGCTGAAAATTCTGGAAGACAAGTGGACTGCAATCACAGCCGACGGGTCTCTTACAGCTCAGTTTGAACAGACGATTCTGATAACGGACACCGGATATGAGAGTCTAACGCCTTTTGACCTGTAACAATTGCATGGGGGGACGCCCTTTGCATTTTTATATTTTCTATTCCGGACAGTAGTAAAACATAGAAATCATTTGTTCCAAATGCCAAATGTAAAAATATAAAGGGCGTCCCCGAAGTCCCGTTAAAAATAATAACCCGCCCGGAATTCAACCCGGTAATCGTTCTGTTTTTCTCCGAATTCCGTATTTCGCCTACCGACAATAAAGCCGGTCCGGAGGCGAAGCTCCAGATTGGTGATGCCGGTATATAGCAGCTCCGGCGTCAGCGACCAGCTCCTGTCTTCCGTATTCATTATCCCGGTAAGAGAAGGCGTGAAATAGAGGATATCAAAGGGTTCCTTTTGACTGAAACGGACATAAAGATAATCGGCCATGGCGCTCGAACGGCCGTAACCTGTCTCCGCCATTTGCCTGGCTTTGCCAAGAACGGCTGAGTTACCTGTTGTTTGATATGTGTCGTAACCTCTTGCAATGAAATCATAATAGTTTTTCATTTCATCATCGTTGAAGCCTGTGCCATTGTGATAATATTCGATAATCGTTGTAAGGTCAAAAGTGGTGAGATGACGGACACCTAACAGATAGCTCCGGGCG
>CAMBQS010000042.1 GCA_945870015.1 Desulfocicer vacuolatum DSM 3385 | reverse complement strand
ATGCAAAAGCATTTTATGACAGGCCCATTGCAATCGGAACAAATATGATACGGGCAACCGGTGGCGGAAGGGTTACGGAACTGGTGATCCGGCCTCTGTTTTCACTCTATTTCCCGGAATTGACGCAGATACTTCAGCCGCTTTCCGGTGAATACGCCGGCTACCGGGATATTTTTGAAAGAATTCCTTTTCCCATTGGATATGGAATTGAAACCAGTATGATTCTGGATATCTATGAAAAGTGGGGGCTGGAAGTGATCGCACAGGTAGACCTTGAAAAACGGGTTCACCGGAATCAGGATACAAAAGCCCTTGGCAGAATGTCGTTCGTGATATTGAAAACATTTCTGAACCGGATCGAAAAACTGGGGCTTATCGAGAAGAAAAAAGAGATGTATAATGAAATGATTCAGTTCAAGCTGGAAAAAAACAGTTATAAACCGGATATCCGTCAGTTGGTGGAGCAGGAACGCCCTCCCATGATCGATATCCCGGAATATCGTGAAAGATTTTCACCTGAAAAGAGAACATCCAAATAAGTCTTGAATATTTTGTGATGTTTTGAAAAAATAGAGATGATCAGCTCCGAAACAACATAATAACCTCCTATTCAATGCAACTTGCTCATGGATCTATGAAAATGATCGAAAAAAAAGGGCCTCCCGCGATCAGATCAAAGGATTATTCAAAGAACAGGGCAACCATTCTCCGGTACTTCATTAAACTGTTCAAATATCAGATCAATGCTTCATCTCAAGCGCCTTTTGAGGTAAAGCGTCTGGAGGTTTCTGCGCTTGGTTCAAAATTTTCCACCTTTGAATTACGGGTTGAACACAATGGCGAGTGGATATCAAGGCGCATGACTATTGCACCGCTGGGGGAAGAAAGCGGCAGCAAGAGCATATGCTTTTATGTGATTTATGACGATCATCTGGTGGTTAAAATTCCACCATCTCCCATAACAGACCTGAACCGGTATCTGGACAGTATTTATGCAGACCAGAGAATTGTTTTCCGGCTGGAGCCAAGGGCATGTGTTGTTCCGGGTGTGTCGGTGATTCTGAAACGGATCTATTCCTTCCCCGGCGACCGGGTCAATACGGAAAAAATGGAAGGGAAATATATCAGTTGGCTCAAGAAAAATGTTGAGTTTCAGGAATATTTGAAGATAGACGATTCTTTTGTCTTTTTCATGGACCTTTCCCGATTCAATATTCTGGGCGATGTTCTGAATAAACTGCATGTGGATGATGAAAGCCGTTTTTTCGAAGAAATCACAGGAAATAAGGGAATCATTACAGGATATCATTTTTTTGAAGGAAGATATGGTCATGAAAAAGGAAGTCTGGGGTTTGATCTGAATAAACTGTATTCCGCCTTTGAGACCAGTGTGCAGGAAATGCTCAGCCGCCATAAGATACAACCCTCCACGCTTCAGTATAAAATTGAGGACTGGTTCCTCTGGAACCTTGCCGGAAAGAGAGTGGTATCGTCTGAAAAACATGTCTCTCCTGGGATTGTCGAAGAGATCAATGGAATTTTTCATGCGGTGACCAATGAAAGAGAGGGGACGGTTTCTGCATACCGGTCAACGGTAAAAGAGGATCTTCATAAAAAATATTTTACAAAAAGCAAACCCCGGATAGAAGGAATCATCACGAACATACTGGATCTTCTGGCGTGGCTTCGCGATAAGGGCGTTGCAATGAGGGATTTTAAACTGGATAATATACTGGTTACCGGTGATCCGGAAAAGAATCCCAATTTTCTCTCCTCGCCGGATCAATATCAACTGGGCTTGATCGATGTTGAAACCGCTGTTATTTATAAAACCCATGGAGATGGAAAAATTGAGCAGCCACAACTGGGAGGGACTCCTTTTTTTGCAACTCCGTCGCAGTTATTCCAGAACGCTGTCCTGCAGGAAGTCTATAAGGACTTGCCGGCAATCCTGTATCTTCAGGATTGGTATGCAACGGTTGCCATGATCTATTTTGTTGTCACCGGAGCCCGGCTGTTTGAAAAAACAGCCTTGAAATTATCGGGTATCATCAGAATAATTGAGAAAGCACGTATGGAGAAAAGCAGCATAACCAATGTGCTGAAGAAGACAAACCGTGTTTTCTGGCAAAGTGCTGCTTCGGAGTTTCAAACCAATGTCAAGAAAAGGGAAGTGCTTTTAAAGACCATACAGGTTTCCTTGCCGAGTGCTGCAAAAAAGATGTTTATTCAAAACATGCAGGACAGAAGGGTAAGGCTTCTTGAAATGATCCATGAGCAGGTAATGGGTCAACCGGTCTTTGAATCTGGGAAAAACAGGGAGCAGCTTCTGAAAGCTTCGGCAAAACAGATTACCGGGTTCCGCAGAAAAATGGATGATTCGGAAAACCCCGGGCAGGTCAAAAAAATGACATGTCTGAAAAAGCTTGAACGATTCAAGATCGAGCTGGAAGAATTGGATGACACCATGCAGTCTCTTGTCAAGACAAAGGATAATACAGCCGTATATAGTCTGCTGGTATCGATGTTTCAGGCTGTTTTTCATCCCATGCAGATTGTATAATCAAAATTGTAATCTGAAAAAACCTCAAAAAATTTATCAAGGCCCATATGTGATTTCCGGAAAATATGGCTGAATTTATGGTACATATTGCCGATTCAGCCGAGAATTTTCCAGGTGGATTTCATAATCGTCTGAAAATGTGAATTATCATTATGGCGCATTTTTGCATAATTTTTGCATAATTTTTTATCCGGTATAGATCACATTCAGTGATGATTTTGTTCGCACGAACTGCATAAGCCTGCTTGGTTTTCATTCATTCAAAACAATAGAGAGATTCAGAAGACGATTGATTCTTATTGGATTTTGCGTTCGACAGGAAAGGTTGATCTGAAGTCGGTTTTTATAGGAGATGAGATTTATATGCGACGATACTATACACTTTCATTGCTGGGAGAGGCCAGTCAGGAAATCTATCAGATTTCCTTTACAAGACGGATTCTGGTTATTTTTTGCGGAGTCTTCATGATCGGAATGACGACTTTCCCCTTCTTGATTTCAAACCATTACCAGCTTAAAAAAAATCAGCCGTCCAATGCCGGAGAGCTTACAAATATGCTGAAGTTCCAGAAAAAAGAGATGCAGCAGCAGGATGACCAGATCAGCCATTTTGTTTCCGAGATCAGGAGGTTGAAAACATTACTGGCCGGGGTTAAGAAATCTGAAAAAGAGGTTCGACTGATCGCAAATATTGGCGAGGCAAATCATGCAAGCAGTATTTTCGGGATAGGGGGAAGTACCGGCGGCGATTCGGATTCGGTTTTTGGACCTGAACCGTTTGATCCGATGGCGGGGCGGAAAATATTCCAGGAAAATACCGATTCCAGGACAGAAAGAAACCTGCATCCATGGGAGGAATCCCTGGAAAAAAAAATAGGTAGAAAACGGAATCTGCTGGCATCAACTCCGGTTATCTGGCCTTCCATTGGGTGGGAAACATCTGGATTCGGATACCAGCATTCTCCTTTTACTGGTGAACGGGTGTTTCATAAAGGGCTGGATATTGCAGCAGCCATCGGTACACCGGTGGTTGCCCCGGCCAATGGAATCATAACCTTTGCCGGTTCAAGAGGTGTATGGGGAATAACGCTTATTGTAGATCATGGGCATGGCCTGGTAACCCGGTATTGTCATTTATCAAAGGTGCAAAAATCAGAAGGGTCTCAGGTAAAGAGAGGCGAAACAATAGCCTGTATCGGAAACACCGGGAAATGCATTGGACCTCACCTTCACTATGAGGTGCGTTTACATGGCATCCCGGTAAACCCGAAAAAATATATCCTGTTTACGCCATCCTTTATTTATGAAGCGTTTAAAAAAGAATTTCAGGAAAAGGATAAACGATCCTAATGAATCTGCCGGGCCAGTTTTTCACATCTTTGATCCACCCAGGCCTGTAACTCCTGGATCTGGTCCGGGCTAAGCTTTCCGAATCGGCCCTGCTCGTTCAGATAGGCTTCAATCGGCAATCTTTTTTTCTTGTCTAAATATTTCTGGGTGCGTTTGTTTATGATCATTTCACCGTTTACCTGTTTCCACAGAAGGAAAATACCGGTTTTCACTGCAAGGTCACCGATTTCTGTTGTTCTGGAAGCAGCAAAACGCCAGCCCGGAGCACAGGGAGAAAGGATGTGAATAAACTTGGCCCCTTGAATTTCTTTTGCTTCTGAAAAGGTATTGTAGACTTCCTGAGGATCGGTTGCCACACAGGTAGCAACATAAGGAATATCGTGTGCTGCAACGATCTGAGCGATATCCTTTTTATGCATTCCTTCTCCCATAGGGGTAGTGGTTGTTTTGGTATGTTTGGGAGTGGAGGAGCTGCGCTGGGTTCCGGTATTCATATATCCTTCATTATCATAGCATGCATAGATAAAATTGGTGCTTCGTTCAATGGCACCGCTGAGAGCCTGGATTCCGATATCTACGGTTCCGCCATCTCCGGCCCAGGTAAGCACAGTGATGTCTTTTTTCCCCAGAGCCTCAAAACCGGCAACAACGCCGGATGCGGCAGAAGCTCCTGCTGCAAAGGCCATATTGATATAGGGCACAGCGGCGGAGGCTTTGGGCCAGATGCCGATATACACATTGGCACATGATGCAGGTGAAATAACAACTGTTTTCGGGCCAAGGGCTTTGAGTGCCCATCTCAATGCCAGGACGGATGCGCATCCGGCGCAGGCTGAACTGCCGGCTTGAAACAGTTCCGGTTTATTCGATTCTGTTTTGATCAGCTCGTTGACGGTTACCATTTTTATGCTCCTGTCTTTAATCCCATCCATACCGTACCGTGCTGAAAGGTATCGTCTGTGGGGTATTCATTTTTATTCTTGAGTTGCATGAGTTGATGAAAGACCTGGATCTGTTCATCCACTGTAACATCACGTCCTCCCAGTCCCCAGACATAAGGCAGAACCTTGATTTTTCGATTGGAGAGCCTCAAAAGGGACATCACTTCTGTTGAAATGGGGCCGCCGGTCGGATTCCCGAATGCCGTACCCTGATCTGCAATTCCGATCACTTTTACATCGGAGTTAAACAGGTTCAGCAATTCCTCATTTGGAAACGGGCGAATATATCGGAGTTTAAACAATCCGACTTTTTTGCCTTTTTTACGGAGTTCATCCACTGCGATTTTGCTCTGTTCCGCCAGTGCGCCATATGAAATCAACACCACATCCGCATCTTTGCATTTGTAACTTTCCGTAAGACCGCAGTAATCCCGTTTAAACGATTTTTTAAAATCCTTGATGGTTTTTTGAATGGTTTTTTTTGATTTTACCATGGAGTCATGGATCAGAAAACGGAAGTCCAGATATTCCTGCTGAGGCATCAGAAGGTTGCCGAATGTGATCGGGTCGTCCGGGTCCAGGTTCAGATGACTCCACCCCTTTTCAGGAGGAGGCGGCAGAAAAGTGTCAATATCTTTCTGGGGTGGAATACGCACGGGTTTGCTGGTATGGCTTTGTGTAAATCCGCCGTAAACAATGAAATAGGGCAGCATCACTCCCTGGTTTTCAGCGATCTTATAGCCCATCAGAACGGAGTCGAAAATTTCCTGATGGGTGGATGCAAACTGGATAATCCATCCGCAATCCCGGACGGACAGGATATCGGTGTATTCCGCCCAGATATTCCACGGTGGGGCAATACCACGGCTGGCAATCGTGGTAACGATAGGCAGGCGTGAAGAAGAAACCCAGTGAAGCATTTCCGTCATATAAAGTAAACCCTGCCCGGATGTGGCGGTAAAAGAACGAGCGCCGGTCATGGAGCTTCCCACCAGGGAGGCCATTACGGAGTGTTCAGATTCGACCTTGATATATCGGGCATCCAGTTCGCCGCCATCGACAAAATCAGCCAGTTTTTCCACAACGGTTGTCTGGGGTGTAATCGGGTATGCGCTGACAACCTTCACACGGGCGCATTTTGCACCCCATGCAGAAGCATAGTTGCCGGACATGATGATTGTCTGTTCTTTATCTGTTTCTGATTTTTTAATTTTACTCATGATTAACCCTGTCTTGATAAAGTTGATCTATTCTCGTTCCCGTATCATTTCGATCGCTTTTTTGGGGCACTTTACCTTGCAGATGCCACAGCCCTTGCAGTATTTGTAATCGATTTTCGGCACAGAGCCTTCCTTGAATTGAATGACTCCGTCCGGGCAATATACGTAACAGATGCCGCATCTGTTGCATTCTTTTTCATTAATACTGGGCCGGAAATTCCGCCAGTCTCCGGTTTCACCGATACTGCCTTTCATACCCCTCGAAATCGGAACTAGGGGCAGTTCGCGCCATGATTTGTAAGTGGGACATTTTGTTTCCGTGGATTTGGGATCATCCTTTTTCATTTCTATCTGTTCCTTCGTATATCCGGTTAACTGAAAAATATTTGCTTACAGGCTGACGGTTAGTAAACCCTTTTTGTCTGGTCATAGGATAATTCGACCGCTTTGATGTTTTTATCAGCCTTGCTCCCCCATTTTTCTTTTAAAACCGATTTTATGGATTTCATGGAAACCAGACCGGAAACTTTGGAAAACGCTCCAAGTATGGGGACATTGACCAGAGGGGAACCTTCCAGCAGCAAATCAAGCCCCAGGGCAATGGAGGTACCTGGAAATGTATACAGCTCGATATCTTTTGACAGCCGGGCATCCTTTCCAAGCTTTTCCGCATTAACGAGAACCTTGCAATTTGTTTTGGGAATCGCATTGATAATGGGTGGGAGGTTCAACAGGGATTCATCAAATACCATAACAATATCCGGCTTTGTAACCGCACTGACTCTTCTTATTTCCTGATCGGATATGATCAGAAAAGCCCTGATGGCCGCCCCTCTTCTTTCCGCACCGATCTGGGGGATGGACATGACATCCTTGAATCCCTCAACAAAGGCCATTTGTGCCAGGAGCTGACAGGAGGTAATCCCTCCCTGACCGCCTCTGCTGAAAAATGTAATTTCATGATCTGCTTTTTTTCTGTTACCGGGCATGCGATAACCTCTCTTTGCCTCGTAAAAAATTAGTAAGAATCATCCGTAAAAAAAACGATTCGGATGCCGAACCGAAAAACGAAAGCTGAATTATTATCATACGGTGAGGATACAGGTCAATATATAAAAAAAAAAGACGACAATGCCGAACCCGTTTGCTGTCTGCAATTGAGTTGTCATGGATATTTCCCCCTGCATGGGCGGCTGGAACAGATTATCTGGGGGAGCGATTGTCCTTCAGTATGTTGTTGGAGATCACAATTCGTTGAATTTCCGAGGTTCCCTCATATATTGTAAACACCCTTGCATCCCTGTAAAAACGCTCTACGGGGTAATCTTTTATAAAGCCGTATCCGCCATGGATCTGAAGCGCTTTTGCTGTCAACCGGTTTACCATCTCCGATGCGAACAGTTTTGCCATGGATGCCTGGGTGGTGTATTTTTCGCCTCTGTCTTTCATGGATGCAGCCAAAAACATCAACTGCCTGGCGGCTTCAAGTTCTGTCGCCATATCTGCAATGATCCATCGGAGTCCCTGAAATTTGGAAATGGGCTGTCCAAACTGTTTTCTTTTTTTGGCATACTTTACTGCCGCATCCAGGGCTGCCTGGGCAACCCCGATGGATTGGGCAGCGATTCCGATCCGGCCGCTGTCAAGCCCGGTCATGGCGATTTTAAAACCATCTCCTTCTTTTCCAAGAAGATTTTCTTTGGGAACCCGGCAGTTTTCAAAAATAAGGTCAGTGGTATCGGATGCACGCAACCCCATTTTGTCTTCGATATTTCCGACAATCAGACCGGGGGTCCCTTTTTGTACGATAAAGGCGCTGATGCCTTTGTGCATTTTGGATTCGTCGGTTTTGGCTGTTACGATAATGGTTTCCGCATTTTTCCCGGATGTGATAAACCGTTTTTCTCCGTTAATGATGTAATCATCTCCGGCCTTTACAGCGGCTGTGGATTGTCTCACCGGATCGGACCCTGCGTCCGGTTCGGTCAGGGCAAAAGCGCCGATGATTTTTCCGGATGCAAGCGGTTTTAAGAATTTTTCCCGTTGAACCTCTGTTCCGAATTGATAAATACTGTTGCAGACAATCGAGTTTTGAACGGACATGACAACAGCCGTGGATGCACATGAGTAAGCAATTTCGGAAAGCGCAAGTACATAACTTATCGTGTCCGCTCCCTGGCCTTCGTACTCCGGCGGGATCATCATGCCCATCAGTCCAAGCTCACCCATTTTTTTCAGGTTATCCCATGGAAACTCCTTGGTCTGATCACGCTCCGCAGCCGTTGCAGCCACAACTTTCCGGGAAAAATCCCGCACCATGGATTGAATCATGAGCTGTTCATTTGTCAGTTTATGTAACATACCCCTCCTTTTCAACAAGCCTTATGAAAATGAATCATTTTCTGTTTTTCTTAGGGGCTGTATATTACGACCAACAAATCCGCGTCCGTCTTGCCGATATTCCGCAGTTTGTGTTTGATTGCGGAATTAAAGTGAAGCGAATCCCCTTTTTTCAAGGTGTTGAGATTTTCACCGATCTCGATCTCAATATTACCGGTAAGAACATACACAAATTCCTCACCTTCATGTTGATAGGCAACCTTTTGGTGCTCCTTCATGGCTTTGATTTTTACCCGGAAGGCTTTTAAATTTTTGTTTTCCGCATCCGGCGTGAGGGTGGTGTATGCATAATTATCGGTTCGTTTGGCATATGCCTTTGCCCGTTTTTCCAGGTTTTCTTCCGGATCTTTCAGCAGGAATGCGGAATCAATCTCAAGGGCTCTTGAAATTTGCAGAATCGCTCCAACCGACGGGATAACCTTGCCTTCTTCGATCTTCTGGATATATTCTTTTTTATATCCGGTTTTATTTGCCACCTGATCCAGGGATATTTTCTTCTGGGTTCGGGCGGTTTTGATTTTTTTCCCTGTGGCTCCAGTCTCGTTTGTTTTTTCTGTTGGCATAACCATCTCCAAGCCCCGGATATTGTCGGGATTTAATGTGATAGGTAATTGAATCATTTGGAGAAAAATTGTCTCCGTCATTGATACATGATCAAATGGGAATGTTCAATATAAAAATTTTCAAGAGCAACCGTTGAAAGCACCTCTGTTGCTGCTGCGTATATCTTCTCCTTGACAGGATGATTTGCCCCTTGTAATTAAAAACAGCTTATTAAACACAGCCATGGTACGTATCATCGCTATGGAAAACAGATAAAAATTGGAGCGTTGCGTTGGATTTTAACCCATGTATGAAGCATAAACTGGTGCGAAAAACCGTCCGTGAGTTTGTGGAAACAGAGCTTGGCCCGATTGCTCATGAGATTGACAAGGATGCCCGTTTTCCGTGGGAGGTTGCGGAAAAAATGAGAGCCTTGAATTATTTCGGGATCCAGATTCCCAAGGAGTACGGGGGCGCAGGCCTGGACAGCATCAGCTATGCAATCAGTATTGAGGAGATATCCCGGGTCAGCGCTGCAATGGGGCTTTGTATCACTGTTCATAACAGCGTGGGAGCATATCCCATTGTTCTTTTCGGCACAGAGGAACAGAAAAAACGATTTCTGCCAAAGCTTGCCGGCGGCGAACAGATCGGCGCCTTTTGTCTGACGGAAGCAAACGCCGGTTCCGATGCAGGCGGGGTTGAGACCAATGCGGTGAAGGATGGTTCGGATTATGTAATCAATGGAACCAAAATATTTGTTACAAACGGTGGGATATGCGGGTGTGCGCTTATTTTCGCAGTTACGGACGCCCAGAATCCCCGGAAGGCAGCCAGTGTTTTTATCGTTGAAAAACAGACCCCAGGTTTTTCAGTAGGAGAGATAGAGGATTTGTGCGGAATGCGGGCAAATCCGGTATCTTCCTTGTTCTTTGAGGATTGCAGGGTTTCGGGAAAAAATCTTCTGGGCAGAAGGGGGGATGGCCTCAAAGTGGGACTGGCAGCACTCGATACCGGTCGGATCGGGATCGCAGCTCAGGCACTCGGGATTGCACAGGCAGCATTCGAGGCTTCTGTGAAATACTCAAAAGAACGGCAGCAGTTTAAACGACCTATCTCTTCCTTTCAGACCATTCAGAATTATCTGGCGGATATGGCAACGGAAATTGATGCAGCCCGGCTTCTGCTCTATAAAGCGTGTGCCTATAAAGATGCAGGAAAAAATTTCAGCCCCGAGGCAGCCAAGGCAAAACTGTTTTGCAGCACCATCGCTTCCCGGGTGACCGGTCTTGCGGTTCAGATTCATGGCGGATATGGCTACAGCAAGGAATATGACGTGGAACGGTATTTCCGTGATGCCAAAGTCACGGAAATTTATGAAGGAACCAGTGAGGTACAGCGAATGGTGGTTGCACGTCATCTGCTATCCACACCGGTATGATGGAGAGGAGAGATACGTCTCCGGAAACGAGGAAGTATTATGACCATGCTGAAAATGGTTGTTTGTATCAAGCAGGTTCCCATGGTTTCTGAACTGCCCTGGGATTCCCGTACAGGAACGTTAAAACGGGAAATTGCAGAAGGAATGATGAATCCGGCTTGTAAACATGCGCTTGAGGCAGCTCTGAGAATCAAGCAAGAGCAGGGAGGGCACATAACGGTTATCACAATGGGCCCGCCTATGGCTGCGGAGGTTTTGTATGAGGCCTTAACGCTGGGTGCGGACCGGGGTATACTGCTGACCGATAAAAAGATGGCAGGCGCGGATACGTTGATTACTTCTTTCACAATCGCGCGTGCAATTGAAAAAGAATGTCCGGAATTTGATCTGCTGATATGCGGCAGTCAGACAAGTGATAGTGAGACCGCCCAGGTGGGTCCTCAACTGGCTGAAGAGTTGAAGATCCCCAGTGCGGCATATATTGAAAGCCTGGAGTGCAGGGGTAAGTCCATTCGAATGAAGCGTCTTTCCGATGATTTCCTGGAGACGCTGGAAATGGATCTTCCGGGGCTGGTTACCATAACCACAAGGCATTTTCATCCACGATATGCAACTCTTTCCGGATTGGAGGACGCATTCCAGTTTTCAGATATCACGATATTGTCGGCAGAAGACCTGGGGCTTTCCCCGGATTGCATTGGCATGAAAGCCTCGCCAACGAGGATATTGGATGTGTTCTCCATAACTGCGGAGAAAGAGAATTATGTCATGAAAGGCGCGGTTAAAAAAATCCTGGAAGATGTTTTTGAAAAATTTGGAGACAGAATCAGCAGCGCCATGGGAAAAGATTTAAAAACACACGAGCACAGCGATTGAAAATGAAGAAAACAGGAAAAGAGATCTGGGTATTTGGTGATTACCGTAACTATTTTCGGAATCGGGTTACGCTCCAATTGCTGGCAAAGGCGACCGATCTGGCGAAAAAAGCAGGCAACCCGGTTTGCGCTGTGATTTTCGGCAGTAATGTTAAAGAGTATGTAAATGAGTATATCGCGCATGGCGCTGAAAAAGTATATGTCATGGATCACATTTCCCTCAAGGGATATAATGTCGAGACATATGTCATCCTGATGGAGATGCTGATCAAAAAATACAGGCCTGAAATGGTGCTTGTGGGAGCAACCTGTTTTGGCAGGGAGTTTGCTCCACGGGTGGCCAAAAGGCTTGCTACCGGTCTGACGGCTGACTGCGTGGACCTTGAAATGAATGATGATGATCTGCTGGTGCAGACAGCACCAGCCTTTGGGGGGAACCTTCTTGCAAAAATCATCACACCGATCCACAAACCCCAGATGGCAACGGTTCGACCAGGGGTGTTCAAGGAGTTACCCCATGATTACCAAGCAACCGGGGAAATCATTACCGTTCCGATTCCGAAAAAATTGCCGGAAAACCAGGTACGGTTGATCAGCTCAAGACATGAATCTGCACGTATCAACAAAATTGAGGATGCAAAAATTGTGGTTTGCGGCGGCCGGGGGATGGGAAGCAAACAGAAATTCAGGAAATTGTACGCATTGGCTGAGCTGCTGGGAGGAGAAGTGGGAGCCACACGGCCGGTGGTCTATTCAAACTGGGCGGATCATGATTCTTTGATCGGTCAGGCAGGAAGACAGATAAAACCACTTCTTCTCCTGTCTTTTGGAATCAGTGGCGCCATTCAGCATACAGCCGCACTGATTGATGCAAAGTTTATTATCGCCATCAATAAAAACCCGGATGCACCCATGATGAAAATGGCGGATGTCGCGATTGTTGCAGATGCCAATCAGGTTTGTTCCGCCATGATACGGGAGATCCGGAAACGGATAAGAGAGTAAAGGTTTTCTACTCTGTATTTTCAGGCCACTCCTTTATGTATTTTGTCACGGTTCTCCGGTCCAGCTTTGTCCGTCTGGAAACCTCCTCAAAAGTTCCATAGCGGGTATACAGTATTTTACAGTATCCGGAGAGAAGGTTCTGGGCGGAGATATCGCCCCGTTCAATCCCCTGGGTAATGCAGGCATTTGAATCCATAGAATCCGGCAACTGATCGCCACAGTATTCTTTTTTCAAAAGAACCCTCCGGACGCACTGCTCCAGTTCACGGACATTTCCCGGCCATGGATAATCCATACCCAGCCGTTTTTCAATGACGGCCCGCACCATGCTGGTCAGTTCCTGTGATTTTTGTCCGACAGTACGCTCCACAATCAGGTCAAGAAGCTCATCAAGTTCTCCGGGATCTTCCTGAATTCGCTGCTGCAGGGAAGGGATCAGGATAATATCGGAACAGAGGCGATAGTAGAAGTCATCCCGGAAAATTTTCAATTTTCGAAGTTCATTCAAGGATCGATTGGTTGCGGCAATCACCCTGCCGTTGAATTTTTCAGCTTTATGGCTTCCAACAGGATAAAAAATTCTTTCCTGAAGGACCTGAAGCAGTTTGATCTGAATTGGAAGGGAGACTTCGCCGATCTCATCCAGCAAAATAGATCCAAGTGGACTGCATCTTTCAAAAACACCCTTGTGATTTTCGGTAGCTCCGGTAAATGAACCTTTTTTATGGCCAAAAAGTTCCGATTCAATCAATGTTTCCGGAAACTGGGAAAGATTGATGGAGATAAAGGATTTGGTGAAGTTTTGAGCAAATTTTTGCTTTTTGAGGTCAAAAGGAATGAAGCCGGATCGGCCAATGGCTGCGGCTGCGGCCCCTTTTCCGGTTCCGGTTTCTCCCAATATCAGGGTGGAAAAGTCTTCCATCTTATTCCATAAGTATCGTCTGTAAAGATCAATATCGTGGGTGAAGATGTTGTTCCAGAGGTCATGCCGGAGTTTTTTCATTGCACTGCTTTTGCCGATCAGATTCCTGTGAATAAAGAAAAAAGCCCTTCTCAACTGATAGCTTTCTTCAAACGCTTTCTGAATACTTTCGGTTTTGAATCCCCTTTTTTGAAGAAATGAGATTCCTTCTCCAGCAAAAGGAACCGAAATTCCTTCTCCAGCAAAAGGGACGATAAAGGATTTGTCTTCGGTTGTAAGCTGATCTTCAATAAATTGATCAAATTGTTTTCGAAAGAGGTAGAAAAAAATAAAAAGATGTGCCGCATCAATCAGATTTTTATCCTCTTCCGGCAGGGATTTGATATCAATCTGTTTGTTGCTCTCTACTATCCCGATACGCTGCTGAACAGCCGTAACGGTTTCTTCAATCTGATGCGATCCGGTTCTCGAAATGATCTGATCCAGTTCGATCCGCTGGTCACTGAATGGATTGCTGAGGGATGCTGTTTTCACAGTGGAGAAAAATTCCCGGTCTTCACTGCTTAATCGTTTTTGTTCAAACATTGGATTCTCTTTGCTGGTTAAGGTTCAGTCCATTTGTACATTTCATGTACAATCCGTATGCAGGCATTGTTGGTAAATTCAGATATCATAAAAAAATAATATAAGTAAAAATAAAAATTCAAACTGAGTTCAATCAGTTAAAATTTATTCATTCTGTTGGCATATATTTTGTAAGCCATCTCATAACAATCAACGACTCAACCCATTGGTTGGGTGTTTTTGGTCAGACAGAAGATACGGCTCCAAAAATAAGGAAGTATTTTGAATCCGTCAAGTCGATTTACAGATGTGTTCAAAGTAGCTGCATTTGGAAAGTGGTGTGTTATGTTGAAGTTGTTTTCCGATTTTTCATTCCCCCCTGGAAGGATACAACTAAATCCCCCCTTGGGGGGCAAGGGGGGTGTGATACGGTTTAACTTCTGTAAGTAGTTTTTATTATAAATAATACACCCCCCTTGCCCCCCTCAAGGGGGGAATAAGTAGATGGGTATTGTCATCTCCAGAGAGGAAAGATTAATGTTTATAAATATGGAAAAACTAGCAGTTGTATTCCCGGGGCAGGGTTCTCAACGAGCAGGAATGGGGAAGGACTTCCATGACAGTTCAGCCGTTGCCAGGAATACTTTTGAAGAGGCATCCGATGTTTTGGGCTGGGATGTTCCAGCGATGTGCTTCAATGAAAACGAAAAACTTCACCTGACTGAATATGCCCAGCCCTGCATCCTGGCGACAGAGATTGCCATGTATCGGATGATCCGGAGTGAATTTCAGATTTCACCCTCTTTTTTTGGAGGCCACAGTCTTGGAGAGTATACAGCTCTGGTGGCAGCAGATGCTTTATCCTTCCAAGATGCTTTGGTGGTTGTCCGGGAACGGGGAAGATTGATGCAGGAAGCATCGCCGGTTGGAAGCGGAGCCATGACCGCAGTGATCGGAGAGAATCTGTCTGCGGATGCCATTCAAAAAGCACTGGAAAATCTTCCGGTAGATATTGCCAATATCAACTCCTCCCAGCAGATTGTGATCAGTGGCCATGCAGACAGTATGGATACGGCAGTCATGAGAATTCAAAGTGCATTGCCATCTTCGGATGGATTGCGGTTTGTTCCGTTAAACGTCAGCGCTCCTTTTCACAGCCATTTTATGAATACAATCAAGGATCGTTTTCAGGCTGTGCTGAATCAAGTTCCCGAGGGTATTCATCCGGAAAATGCAGAAAAGGTGACTTCCAACTATACAGGTGTTTTTCACACAAGCTCCAGCCGGGAAATCGTCCAAAAGCTTGTAGAACAGTTGAGCAATACCGTAAGGTGGAAGGATAACATGAATTTGATTTCTCAGAAAGCTTCGCAGGTCTTTGAGATCGGCCCCAATCGTCCCCTCCGGAAATTTTTTCAAACGATCGGTGTCAATTGTTTTTCAGTCACCACCTATTCCAGTGCAATGCGGGAATTTCAGAACAGGAAACCGGATGATACGATTCAGCAATAAATACTGGGCACTGATCCTTGGCGGTTCCAGCGGGTTTGGTCTGGCTACGGCACAAAAACTGGCCCGCCATGGTATGAATATCTGCATTGTCCATCGGGATCGAAAAGGAGCGATGAAAAAAATTGAACCGCAGTTCGATCAGATCCGGGCGGAAGGAGTCAAGCTGGCAGCCATCAATATAGATGCAATTTCGGCTGAAGGACGGACAAAGGTTCTGGATGCGCTGAAGCAGGAAATGGGGGAAGAAGGAAAAATCCGTATGCTTCTTCATTCCATTGCCCT
>CAMBQS010000041.1 GCA_945870015.1 Desulfocicer vacuolatum DSM 3385 | reverse complement strand
CAATATCCGGATGAAGAGGGCCGCTGTTGCCGATGCAGGTTGTACAGCCAAATGCAGTAAGATGAAACCCGAGAACTTCCAGATCCGCTATCAGTCCGGAGCTTTCCAGATATCCCATTACAACCCTCGATCCGGGCGCAAGGGATGTTTTTACATGGGAAGGAACACGGAGCCCTGCCTGAACCGCCTTTCTGGCCAGCAATCCGGCTCCGATCATCACGGCTGGATTGGAAGTGTTGGTACAAGATGTGATCGCTGCAATCACAACGCTTCCATCCTGAATATTGAATCTGCTGTTCCCGGAACCATCCTCTTTCAGGGATGCCCCGGCCCGGCTCAAAAAACGATTCTTCAGATCCGGAATGCTGATCCGTTCCTGGGGACGGGACGGTCCGGCAACCGACCTTTCAACAGAGGAGAGATCCAGTTCAATAATCTTTGTGTATTCCGGGTGATCATCAATGGTATAAAACAGCCCCAGTTCCCGTGTACAGGCTTCAACGATATCGGCCTGATCTTTTCGATTGGTCTGAACAAAATATTCAATGGTTTTTTGATCCACCGGGAAGAATCCCATGGTTGCACCGTATTCCGGAGACATGTTGGCAATAGTTGCACGATCCGGAACCGTCAGACGCTGCAAGCCCGGACCGAAAAACTCCACAAATTTTTCAACTACACGGTGCTTTCGAAGAAGCTCGGTCACGGTCAGAACCAGATCCGTTGCAGTGATATCCGGCTGCAACCGGCCGGTCAGTTTCACACCAATCACTTCCGGAATCGCCATATAATATGGCTGGCCCAGCATGACCGCCTCAGCTTCAATACCGCCGACGCCCCATCCCATCACGCCGATACCATTGATCATGGTGGTATGAGAGTCTGTTCCAACCAGGGTATCCGGAAAGGCAAATTTTTTCCCATTTCGATCCTGAACCGTGACGATCGTTGCGAGGTACTCCAGATTGACCTGATGGCATATTCCGGAATTGGGCGGCACCACCCGGAAATTATGAAAGCTGTCCTGTGCCCATTTCAGCAGGGAATACCGTTCACTGTTCCGCTGGTACTCCATCTGCACATTTTTTGTAAGGGAATCCCGTGTGCCGGAATAATCAACCTGGACAGAATGATCCACGACAAGATCAACCGGAACACTTGGATTTATTTTTTCCGGGTTCCCACCATATTCATTCATGGCGTCCCGCATGGCAGCAAGATCGACAACCGCGGGAACTCCCGTAAAATCCTGCATCAGCACGCGCGCCGGATAATATGGAATTTCGACAGGAAGGGAATATTCTCTTTTCCAGCCTGCAACATTCATCACGTCTTCCGGACGGACAATCTGTCCGTCCAGTCTACGCAGCAGATTTTCGAGCAGAATCCGGATGGAAAAAGGAAGCCGATGAAGATCCACGCCTTTTTCAGCTCCAAATGCTTTCATATCAACAATCTGATAATTTATTCCGTTTACGGAAATCAACTTCTCATAACTAAATGGTTTCATGGAATCTTACTCCGAACATTTGATGGAATCAGACGGGAATTTCTCTTTTTTTTCTGTATGTCAATCTTTAAAAACAAGCTTTCCTCCAAGAAATCCGGCAATTCCGGCTGCGCCGAGCATTACCAGATTCAACAGAACAAATAAACCACGATGGGATGATCCATGAAGGGCAACCTCTGGGTTAAACATCTGCCAGACCACTGCCAGAAAAGCCAGTATGGTAACTACCGCACCGCAGATCATTTTGATCCGGAAAGAACTGGTCATGATGCCACTGTATTTTCGCTTCCACTCATTGTACCCGGAAAACAGGACAAGCGGCATGGACAGTAGAACAAATATCAGATTATAAAACGCTGCCTGGGCAAACCCTGCCATATTAAACATGGCTGCCATCAGAATGAACAGAAAGGATACCGGCAGAACACCATTGGGTATGTGCGTTGAAACTGGATGCGCATGGTGTTGAGCCATCAGACGGGAGATCGTTTCATATATGCCGGACGCGGTTTCGGTTTCAGGAGCAAAACCAGGTCGTATTGGTATTACTTTTTCATCTGCTTTCACTGCTTCAGATGCTTCCTCAACCAACTCCACAAACTTGCTTTTATCCGCACCACACACAGGACATTTTTCCGGTGGTTCATCTCCTGAGTGTATATATCCACAGATCGTACACTTCCATTTTTTCATGATCTCCTCCTGTTGAGATGTTTATCGTTGGTCGATCGGGGTAAATTCACATTCATCCGGGCCGCAGTAATCTCCAATGTATTCCGCTTCCGGCCGGTAAAGAACTGGTTTGGGTGAAGCACCGGCAAACTGCTCTTCAATCACATGGGCAGACCATCCGGCAATCCTAGCGATAGCAAATACCGGCGTAAAAAGATCTATCGGTATCCCCATGTAGTAATAAAGGGAGGCACTGTAAAAATCGACGTTCACATAAATCTCTCTGCCCTTTCTGTTTTTAAAAATCTCTTTCCCTGTCTTTTCAAGCTTTTTCGACAGGTCATGCCATCTTGTATCTCCCACGCGTTCCCCCATTTTCATAGACATGGGGGCAAGGATATGGGCTCTGGGATCATCCGTCTGGTAGACAGCATGACCCAGTCCCATGATCACACCGCCGGATTCCAGGATTCTTGTCACATAATCTTCAACCCTCTCCACAGAGCCGATTTCCTGAAGCATCTGCATGACCCTGGTATTTGCCCCTCCGTGAAGCGCCCCGGAAAGCGAGCCTACAGCAGCCGACACGGCTGCGTATATATGGGCCTTTGTGGAGGCCACCTGCCGTGCGGAAAAAGTGGAAGCATTGAATGAATGCTCTGCATGCAGAACCAGGCATGTATTGAAAAAGGCTGTGATCTCCGCATCCGGCTTCTCTCCAGTCAGCATGTACAGAAAATTCCCGGATAGACCCAGTTCCGGAGAAGGAGGAACCGGCGGTTTCCCTTTCCGGATACGGTCCCAGGCTGCGACGACGACCGGCATCCTGGCAATCAGGCGGATGCTCATCCGTGTCGTCGCTTCTTTTGAATCTTCACGGATGTCCGGATCATGTTGTGCAAGCATGGAAACTGCCGCCTGAAGCACATCCATGGGAAGAGCCTCCGGCGGACTCAAGGCCAGAGATTTCAATACCGATTCCGGAACCAATGACTCCCTGGCCAGCAATGCTTTGAATTCTTTCAGTTCCTTTTTTTCCGGCAATCGTTCGTACAGAAGCAAGTATACAACCTCCTCAAAGGTTGCCGTGTTTGCCAGATCTTTCGCCAGATACCCCCTGTATAACAGTTTTCCGATTGCGCCATCCACATCACTGATTCTGGTGGTTGCAACCGTGAGTCCCCGTAATCCAGTGTTCAAAATCGGCCTGCATTCATCCATAGACAGCTCCTTATTCTCCGGTTTGGTTTCATTTTGGCTTGATGCATTGGCGGACAAATGGCAGGCACATAGGCCTGCCCCTGCGAATCTTGTCATCCTTCATCAATATCAATCCACATATCGGCTTCATTACCGCAACTGGTGCATGTCCCGGTTGCCTTTACCTGATGTTTGTGGCCTTTATGCGCTTTGTCACCTTTCTTTTTCTTTGGATCATCATCACCGGCAGCAGCATCATACTCCTCCAGTGAACAGGTCAGGTCCATTTCCGCCTCATTTCCACATGTCTCACATTTACATACCTGTCTGATTTTTTTTTCCATATTTCCTCCGATCTTTGATTTTTCCTTTTTGGATGATAAATAATACTCGATTATGCAACGATTATCGTTCTGTTTCAAGCGGTAATAAACACAAATCCATCTGGAGATGATCTGCGGATTTTTCAATCATTCATGCAGAACCCCGGATAATAAAGATAATGCATTGTGTTCATACAAGATATTCACACCGATACCGATCAAAACAACCGCTCCGAATCCAGCGGCATACTTTTGAATGATCATGAACCGGCAGGCTTTGCTTCCGAGAAACAGTCCAAGAGCTGTAAAAGAAGCAGCCACAGTCCCGATAATGAAGGCTGGAAACCATATGGAGACATTGAGCATGGCCATACTCAGACCAACAGCCAGAGCATCGATGCTGGTTGCGACCGACAGCATCACCAGGCTTGATCCACGGGTAGGATCTTTACAGGTATTCTCCTCATCCTGCTTCCAGAATGCTGAACGGAGCATGTTAACACCTACAAACAACAGGAGTGAAAATGCAACCCAGTGGTCAAAATCTTCAATCAGGGTCCGGACGGAAAGTCCTGCTCCCCATCCGATCACCGGCATCATGGCCTGAAAAAGACCAAAATGCCAGGAAAGCCGGAAAAACTGACGGACGCTAACATTTTTCAGGGTTACTCCTGAGGCAATGGAAACAGCAAAGGCATCCATGGCCAGCGCAACGGCTATCGCAAAAATATTGAGAATTGTCAAAATAAGTCGAGCCTTTAGAATATCATCTTTTCAGGAGGCCTTCTTTCCGGCACATACTCATGGCTGATCTTGTTGTCATTCCACTCCATTGAAGCATAAAGATTACAATAGCAACTGCCATATTCCTTCACGTCCGGCTCCCGGTAAACACATGGGCAGATAATATCCTTGTCGTGATCACGATTCCCGGATGCCAGCCGGCAGGGGCAGGCCATATATCCGTAACGTTCCTTGTTCCTGACAAGGGCTTCCAGTAGGTCCAGAACCCTTTCCCGGTCATTGCTAAAATAGTAGCCTTTTTCTTCCTGACTTTTTTTCAGCATTTCAAACATTTTTTCAGCTTCCATGAATACCCAGTGCCTCCTTGATCTCTTTTTCCTTATATCCGACAATAACCTTGTCACCGATAACGATCGTAGGGAAAGAACACCTTGCATTCACTTTTTTCACGTCCTCGATGATGACCTTCCGTTCTTCCCCGTCAAGGGTATCCACATCGATGAACTCATAAGCGACTTTACATTCGCTCAGTAATTTTTTGGTTGATTTACAGTGGCTGCATGTACTGAGTGAATAAATCTTTACATCACTGTTCATAATTTTATCCCTTTTCAGTAGTAGGTAATCAGATCTGAGATACAATCTGCAAATAATATACAATCCATTATCAGGATAAATCAAAAATCATACCAGAATGTATGTACCTCTGACAGAATTTTTCCCTGTCATGGGTTTCAACCTTGCGGTAAATCGCTTTTCAGCGCAGAAGGGTTGATTCGTATTTGTTGTGACATACCACACTCATCCCGGGATAGGCAAGAGAAACCAGTTATCGATACAATACCTTATATGTATCTGAAAATTTTCAACAAATAACCATTGCCAAATTCAACCGGATTTTCTAAGACTTTCCGCATACAATGGGAAAAGCGCCAAACACCTTTCGGACAGGAATATGCTCGAACCGGATGGATATTCTAGTTTAAAAAAATGCTGCCGGGACTCCCTCAGTGCTTTATTCACCGGTATTTGTATTCAAAATTTTCGTCCTGTTTACATCCGGTACATCTACCCGAATAAAGTATCTCCATCCAGCCATGAACAGATCATTCAGAACTACAGACAGTTGAAAACCGTCTCTCTGGAATATGTTACAAAACTTCTGGATCTGAGACATGAAACATCCCCAGGATACGCCTTTCAAAACAGCAACCGCATGTTCCGGAATGACAGGGGAAACCGGTTCGGCAGATAATGCTGTGTGAAGGCCTTCTCCAGTATCACCTTGGAACTATTATCATTACAGAGTATTATTTTTTCCATAGCCTGATATTGCTGGCGAAAAGCCATCATGGCACTCTCCTGTAAAAACTCAAAACATGGCGGCTGCTTGAAACGCAATGAAAAAGCCATTGCCGGAATGGCCAGGGCATGTCCGGAAAACTTTGAACACAAATTGTTTCTGATAAAAGCGGAAACAGCCAGGGTGCAAGGTAAAATTACAACAGCATCCGGTTTTTTTCAACAGGCGATCCACTCTGCCCGGAAGCATGAATTTATCCATATGGAAGCCATTGCTAATGAACTGGCCGCAAAACTATTTCTGGCCCAGGGATTTGAAAAGGTTGGAAAAACATTTTTAACAGAAGCTGCCGGTCATATCGGCAACCCCATCCGGGTGACGCTTCAAAGCAGCCCTGTTGAGAACCGGACAGACATACTGCTGTCGGCAATCAACTATGTCCAGCGTACCGGGAAAACCCAGATCCCTTTCCTCTGAACTGCTTTTGACGGAAGAGAGGGAAAGAAGACGCATTGCTGTTGATCTTCATGATCGTATCGGGCATGCCCTTGCGAACGTCCGGATTCAACTGGGTCTTCTTCAGGAAGCAAAAGGAGACAAAGGTGCAGCCGGAATCCTTCAGACAATCCATGATCAGATCGATCAATCCATTACCGATACGCAGTCATTGACATTTGAATTAAGCCCTCCGGTTCTGTATGACCTGGGCCTGGAAGCAGTAATTGAGTGGCTGGTCTACCAGATGAATGAGCAGCACGGCATCCAAATCACATTTTCAGATGACCACAAACCCAAACCCCTTGGACAGGATATCCGCATCCTTATTTTCCAGGCGGTACGGGAACTGCTGTTTAATATTGTCAAACATGCCCAGGCACATCATGCTTGGGTTTCCATCCAGGCCGAGCCGGAAAATGTCGTCAGTGTTGCCATCGAGGACGACGGTATCGGCTTTGAAATGACCAAGGCCGGGTATATGACCAGAAAAGGAGGCGGATTCGGGCTGTTTTCCATTCAGGAGCGGATGAAATATCAGGGAGGGGTTCTTGACATTTCTTCAAAACCCGGTCATGGAACCAGGATAACAATGACGCTTCCTATGAAATCCAATGACATGGAGAGATAAAGGACAGCATCATGAGCATTCAGATTCTCCTGGTGGACGACCATAGCATAACCCGCGAAGGGTTGTACGCTCTCCTGGGAAAAAAGCCAAACTTTACGGTGATCAAACAGGCGGAAAACGGCCGTGCTGCCGTCAAACTGGCAAGACAGCACAAACCAGATGTCATTGTGATGGATATCAACATGCCGGACCTAAACGGCATTGATGCTACCCGCCAGATTCTGGCCGAGCTTCCGGATGTGAAGATCATTGCCTTGTCCATGTACTCAGACAGAAGCTATGTAAAAGGAATGCTCCAGGCAGGTGCATCCGGATATCTGCTGAAAAACTGCGCCTTTGATGAATTGGCAAAAGCCATCGAGACCATATACAACAACCAAACCTACTTAAGTCCCAGAATATCCGAAATCGTCCGGAAAGAATTCGTGAAGCTGATGAAATCAGATGACACTTCTGCGACAGAACTTCTCACGGACCGGGAACGGGAAGTTCTGCAGATGATCGCTGAGGGCTACAAAACAAAAGAGATTGCAGACCGGATTCATGTCAGCATAAAAACCGTGGAAGCAAGACGGCTGCAGATCATGGAGAAACTGAACATTGACAGTGTTGCCGGTCTGACCAAGTTTGCAATCCGAGAAGGGATCACATCTATCGAGATATAGTTGATGCTGTGCGGCCGCATGCTCCTCGCCGCTCCTGACAGCGAATGTTCGGATTTATAGCTGGGAGGATTTTTGTAATCTTTCTGCAAGCCAGATTTTAATAATTGATTGACGGGGTACCCCAAGACGTTTGGCTTCTTTATCTAATGACTGAATCATCCATTGCGGGAAATCAACGTTAACCCTTTTCTGTTCCTGGTTTGGCCGCCTGGCTTTTGACAGATTAAAATTTTCCAATACGCGCTTCCCTTCTTCAAACTTGTCATCTAATTCTTTAGCTTTCATAAAGCTCAACCTCCTCATTTCTGGCACGCCGTACTGAGATAATACGAATCGTATCATCGCGATAGGTGATAATCCCAGTCCAGTGTTTTTCGCCTATTTTCCCAATCACTAAAGATCTCGGCTCATCGAGCGCTTTCGCTGGGATCTCCAATAAATCGATATCATCCCAAAGCTCTTGAGCTTCAATAAAATCAATCCCATGCTTATTCTTATTGAGATCCGATTTTGTAGGGTCAAATTCAAAATTCATGGTATAATTAATATACCAATATTGTATATTTTGTCAACTGATGGCATTGATCGGAAGGTGGCGAATGAATTCAAATGAGTTGAGAGTCGTTGCCGGCACAAGTAGTTTGGATGCAGTACCGGAATCACCGGGCGCACTTGTCGCATCGGAAAAGACGATTAAAATATGTTGCATTCTTTCTAAAATAGTGAAAAAAATAACTTTCTATCTGGCCTAACGATATTGCGATGAAGGGTTTGTCTGAGATGAATCTTGCGCGTATTGTGTGACTCAGCACCCACCTTCAAAAGTGAATTTGAAAACCTTAAGATCGAGTATTAAAAGAAAGATACTCATTTGAATCTGATCAAAACCGGAGGCGCCTTATCTGTGGGATAGGAACATTATTAAATATTTTTTGAAAAGAAAGGTGAGCAATGGGAAATCGACCATCCTACAAAGAGCTTGAAGAATGGGTTAATGAATTAGAGCGAGCTGAGAAAAGACTGCTCTTCAGTGAAAATATAATCAAGTTCTCTTCAAGTTCAATTGCCACCTGTGACCTCAACTATAACATGTCCCATGCCAATCCAACCTTCCTCAAGAAATGGGGTTTTGTCGATCCAGCAGAGTTTTTAGGGAGGTCTTTTTGGAATTTCTGGGCAGTTAAGCCGGTATTTGATGAAATCTTGCAGGCACTCAAAGACGAAGGGGCTTGGTTTGGCGAGCTCCAGGCCATACGGAAAGATGGGACATTTTTCGATGTCGAGGTTTCGGCTGCCATCGTTTTTGACAGTAAAGGTAATCCGGTTGCTCTGACTTCTACATCAATAGATATCACCGAACGCAAGCAGGCAGTGGATGCACTGAGGAAAAGTGAGAAAAAATATCGTCTTCTTGCAGACAATGCTACAGATGTTATCTTGACCATGGATATGGATTTGAATTACACCTATTTAAGCCCATCTATTACCAAATTGACAGGTTTTACAGTTGAAGAAGCATTAGCTTTGTCTTTTAAGGAATCTATGACTCCTGATTCCTTTAATGATGCCATGAACGCCATTGATGAAGACTTGGAGATGCACAAAAAAGGACAAAAACCCCAAGACAAATCCAGAACGGTGGAAATTGTATTTAATTGTAAAGACGGTTCTACAATACCGACTGAAATTGAAGGAAATTTTCTTTATAATTCAAGTGGTCAGCCGGAAGGTTTCATTGGTATCGTACGTGATATAACAGAGCGCAAGAATATAGAGAAACGACAGATGTTCCAGAGAAACCTTATGATCGCACTTAACAAAAAATCAACCTTAGAGGAAACCTTAACGGAAATCCTTTCATATTTATTTCAGTTAGACGAATTTGATTCCGGTGGCGTATATCTTTTTGATGAAAAAACCAACAGGCTAATCTTTATGTTATCCAAAGGATTACCGCAAACATTTGTGGGTGAGGTAAAGTATTTCGATCCGAATGATATCCGCGTTCAAATGATTATAAAGGGCGACACTTTTTTTCTGCCGGCCTGTTGAATGCCCCATACCCATTCGAGAAGATCTTGAAAAGTATGGACTGATTGCGATAGCTGTGTTGCCAATCAAGTTTCGAGAAAAGGTAATCGGTTCAATAAACTTGGCCTCCCGGACTCATGACGTTATTTCAGATTATAGCATGAGCATTCTAAAATCGATTGCTGAAATAGAGATTGGCGTATCAATCTCTCGCGTTAAAGCTGAAGAGTCTCTGAACAAAACAAATGAAAAGTTGGAAGAAACAGTAAAAGAACGAACCGCCGAGATACATGAAAAGAATACTGCTTTAAGAGTTTTATTGGATCAACGTTGGGATGATAAGAAAAAACTTGAAGAGTCAGTAATTTCCAATGTGGAGAAATTGCTCAAGCCAAATTTAACCCGATTAAAAAAAAGTGGATTAAGTAATAAACAACAAACCATTTTAAATGTTTTAGAATCAAACTTAAATGAAATTATTACACCTTTTCTGAATAATGTTTCCTCAAGCTATATGAAACTGACACCAACAGAAATCCAAGTGGCTAATTTTATTAAGCAAGGCGCTACTTCAAAGGAGATCGCCGAATCAATAGGGCTATCACAACGAACAGTCGATACGCATCGGTATAAAATAAGACAAAAGCTTGAAATCAGAGGGAAAAAAATAAATCTCGGAACGTACCTGTCATCTGCCTCATAATACCTAGTTTGGCTAAGCATTTAATCTGTAAAACTTCAGCATTGTGGTTTTTAATCATTCATGTTTTTTGTATAAGTACGAGTGGGAATTGTAATAATTGCCACGAGAATTGCCAATCTCCACTATATAGTGTCTGAACAAAAAGCATGTTTTTTCGTTCAGGCACTATATAACAAAGGTGAGGTGATACGATACCGATTATGCAACCAAGCCTGATTAAGATGTGAAAATCGGAAAATGGGTAACAAAAAATACATTCTCGTTGTTGATGATGACGAGGTGATTGTCAAGATGTTTCACAACGGATTGACACGGGCTGGTTATTCTGTTGAAGGGTGTATGAAACAGGATATTTTTATAATTATATTGATACTAGTTTATTTCACAGTTGTGCATTTGCTTCTCAGAAAACTGGACAGGTGGGCTAACAGGAAGTGAAAACTAGTTATAAAGTTAAACGCGTCATTGATTTCCGCTTCCGCTTCGGGCCGGATTATCAATTCATGTATTATGTCTTTTCCCAATTCGTCCGCGAACGATATCCCAAGGCTCGCCCTGATTGGGATCACGGTGATACGCATCCAAACGGTTATCCAGCTCTATTTTTTGTTCTTTTGATAGCTGAATAGCGTCCGGAACCTGTGCAATGCTATCCCATGTATCCTCAACCAACTGAATATGTTCAGATATACTCAAGTTTAAAATGTCTGATTTTGCTAATGCCCCATAATCGTACCTCCTTCATGATTTTGGGGATAGGGACGTAACGCTCAGTGTCAGCGGGCAGTTTTTCGTTCCGCTGGATACAGATGTTCTGCATGTTTTATTGTCTATATACGATCATATTCTTCTGGTTCCGAATCAGGAACTTTTTTAAGTACACTCCTGAATTTTTTTAGACTTGCTCTTTTAGCCCTTGCTTCAATGTATTCTTCTGTTAATAATGCGGACATTTTTTCAGCGGCTGCAGTTGCTAAAAATTGATTAATGGAAATCCCCTCTTGTTTAGCCAATTGCTTTATCTGTGCATGCAGAGAATTTGGGATGCGTAAACTCAATGTACTCATGATATAACTCCTATTTCGGTAAGGAATTCTTTTGGATCAAGTATTCGTAAACCGAATTTTTCCACGTTTTTAAAATGGCGTTTATTGTAGGTTATAATTGCATTGCAACCGCTTGCCACTGCAACTTCAAGAACAAGATCATCGGAGGAATCCGGCAAGAAAGGTCGCCAGAGAAAAAAAATTTCTTGATGGTCGCTGACATAACAGAAAAAATCGATAAAATCGGTGATGTCTTTTACAGTGATGGAAGCCGGAAGCTTCCCCCGCCTAAGCACATCTTCATATTCAATAATCAAAGGAACAGATATTGCTATCGAAAATATTTTGCTCGGGATAAGAGAAACCAATTTGAATGAGGCCCCGTTTCGGGATTTTAAAGCTGTGAATATCACATTTGTATCTATAACGATTTTCATGTGGTATTATATACCATACCATTATAAGATGATCAAGTATGTTGTTTTTGCGTGCAGAACGAATTGCTCACCAGTGAGGGCCGCTTTATTTTTTTTTGACAGTCGCAATGCATTGGGAGTGTCTGTTTCACCAGCTTGTTGCCGCTGCTGTATTCAAAAGTAGCGATCAAATTATTTTCCGGATGGGACGGGTCGATATCCAGGGTTATCCTGATCCTGGCATCCGGGAGGGTTCAAGCGGATCGGAAACCGGTTCCCCGGCAGACCTTCTCTCTATGGCGTCTCTGATATTCCGATGGACAGAGCCGGTGATGGGATAGGCAAACGCGATGACAATGGCGGCCGCATTGCACAAACACGGTACCAGCGCGTAAAGAATCCGTAAATAAAGGACAACCGTTTCAGACTGCCGGACATTGGGCACATAGCCGGAAGTCCCCAGCAGGGCAAGACCGGCTCCGACACCAACAGCGGCCGCCATTTTTTTGGCAACAGACCACAGCCCGATATAGAGTCCTTCCCTTCGTTCACCACTGATGAGTTCGTCATAGTCGATCACATCGGCCTGAATAGCAGAGGGTATCGCAAGGGTCGCACCAAAGCCGATCCCGGAGATAACGATCAGAACGCCATAGGCGAGCTCATCTCCTGGCCCGAGAAAAAAAACCCCTGAAAATGCACCGGTATTGACCGCCATGGATATCAGCCACATGGTTTTTTTTTCAAAACGTTTGGCCCCTGCAACCCATAGAGGGAGAAACAATATCCCGGTCACAAAATAGATCACCAGAAAAAAATCCGCCCGGCTGGAATGAAGCACATATTCGACATAATAAAGAATCAGTGTGGCCGGGAGATTGTTGCCGATAGCGCTGATGGTGTAGGCGATGAGCAGTATCCGAAATGGCCGGTTCCGCAGGCTGCTCAACAGTTTGTGAAGAATCTTTTCCTGACGGGAGATTACGTTTACGGCGCGTTCCTTCAGGGTCAGCACACACCAGAACGCCGAAGCAATAATCAGCGGCGTATAAATTATCGAAAGGATGAAAAAAGTTTCACGCTCGCCCTGCGCACCCTCAGGCAAAGACATCAATGCTTTAATGGCTGCCGGAGATGCGGCAGCAATAAGTGTTCCGAAAATCAACGCACCATCTCGCAATCCAAACAAGGTCGTCCGCTCATCATAGTCAAAGGTCAGTTCCGGCCCCAGCGATTCATAGGGCACGATGATGACTGTCCAGAATAAAAACAGCAAAAAAATCAGACCCATGAACCATGCGGTGGCTGTGTTGGCATCAGTTTCGGGCGGATTGAACAGCAGGATGATCGCGAGTCCTGTCAGCAGTGCCCCCAGAATGATCAGGGGGCGTCTCCGGCCGAAGGGAGTTCTGAGCCGGTCTGAAATCAAGCCGATGGCCGGGTCCGTCACTGCGTCAAACAGGCGGACCACCAGAAGAATGATTCCCATTGCGGATACGTGGACGCCGATGACATCCGTATAGAATTTCGGGATATAGACATAAACCGGTATGCCCACCACCGCCAGCGCAAACGCCGGTGCAGCGTAAGCCAGTTTTTCGCTCCATGTGAGTTTTTTCATGGTCGGTCTTTTCCCAAAAGATGGTCCCTGAATCCGTTATCAATGGGGTAATCCCCGAGCCGGATGGCAAAGCAGGTTGCCCCCAGCAGCAGTATAAATAAAACACATACCAGTCGATTCATACGCATCGGATTCCCTCTTGACCTATCATAATCCTTACCCCGTTCTTTTGATGGTCATCGGACTGACCGGCTCCGGCTTGGGGTGGTATTTCATATGTTTCTGAAAATACAGCCGAGCGGCTTCCATAATAATCCGGGGTTTTGTGAGATAAGGAATTGCCGGATGCCGAAGAACCAGTTTGAGCTGATTGGCAGCGGTCAGCGGCAATGGTTTTCCCTGCAACCGCGCGGCAAAAACTTCGGAACCCTCCCGAACCAGCTTGATTTTGATATCTAAATCATCATTGAGGGACGAGAAGGAAAATTCGTATTCACCTTCCAGATTGTTAAACGGCGAGACATGAAAGGCTTTTGTGGCGTAATACGGCTTGCCCATGCCGGTATCCCCGTCTTTTTGTTTGGGGAGGTAGAGATGGCGTTCGCCGAATGTGTTGTTGACCTCCGCCGCCATCCGGACAATATTGCCCTGGTTATTGACGCAATAATAAAAACTGACCGGGTTAAACGCATAATTGAAATACCGGGCGGAGGTGATGAGGAAAACAGACGAAACCGGAGCATCTGAGCCGTCTGAGGCCAGAAAGGATATCAGTTTTTCTTTAATGGAGCCGGGCCGTGCGTCCAGATAGTCAGCATCATGGAGAGAAACCGGACGGAAACGGTTATAACCAAACAGCGGAAGCTTCTGGTCCAGCCCGGTCAGTTCATCCAGGTCAAAGCCATAGACATAGAGCCGGTAGCGGAATTCATGGCGCATTGGCTGGAAACGGGTATGCTCGACAAAGCCTGAAAACAGTTTCGATTTCATAACGATATCCCGAATTTGCTGCCAATATTGACTCCTGAAGACACCGCATCTTCATGAAACCCATACCGGAAATAACTGCCGCAAAAATAGGTGTTTCGGATGCCGTTTAAACTGTCCAGATCCTGCTGGGTCTGAATGGCGTCAAATGAATACTGGGGATGGGTATAAGTAAATTCGGCAATCATGGCCGAATCAATGATCCGGCTTGCTGGATTTAACGTGACGCAATAATCCGAATGGGTCTGTAAATTCTGCAAGAGATTCATATAATAGGTCATGGTCATGGGAGATGCTTCGGAATCATTGTCCTCCCGTATATAATTCCAGGATGCCCGGGCGCGGATCAGCGGAGGGAGATAGGATGGGTCACGGTGCAGAATCGTCCGGTTTTGCGTATACCGCCAGGGGGAAAGAAGTTTTTCCTCCTCCGGAGACGGATCGGAAAGCATCGCCAATGCTTCATCCGCGTGCGCGGCGATCACCACCGCGTCAAATATTTCTTCCCCTTTTCCCAGATGAATTTTTACTTTTTCAGCCTCGCGGGTAATTTTCAGAACAGGGGAGTCTGAAAATACCTTTCCGGAGAAAGTTTTCAGAAAGGCTTGAACATACCGGCGGCTGCCGCCTTTGATGCTGTACCACTGTGGTTGATCCGTTACAGCCAGCAAGCCGTGGTTTTCAAAAAATTTTGCAAACGTCCGGGCCGGAAAATCCATCATCTGATTGTCCGGTGTTGACCAGATGGCCGCTCCCATCGGAATGATATATTGCCGGATGAAGGTTTTATTAAAACCATTTTTATTCAGGTACTGCCCCAAGGTCATGTCCGCAAAGCTGCTTTCGGAAAGGGCCTTCACGGTCAGCCGGTTGAACCGGAGGATATCTGCAAGAAACCGCCAGAAGGAAAGGGAAAAAAGGTTTTTTCGGTCGGCAAAGGGCGTCAAGCTGGCATACTGAAACCGGGTGCGGCGGTCAAAATAGGAAAACGACATAGGACATTTAATACGTTCCACGCCAAGCCCATTGATGAATTTGATAAAATTGGGATAGGTCCGGTCGTTGTGCACAATGAACCCGGTATCCACCGGCGTGCCGGCGTCCGGCCCATCGGGGATATCAACCGTATGGGTGTGGCCTCCGATATAGTCGTTTTTTTCAAAGAGCGTTACCTGATGCTTTCGGCCAAGGAGGTAGGCGGCCACGATACCCGCAACGCCGCCACCGACGACGGCTATTTTTAATCCGGATGATGCTTGCATGGGGTTCCTGCCTTTCAATTTATTTATGTGTACATTCTCTACCCATTATATAACTATTTGTATTTCCATTTTAAAAAGCGATCCGGGTCATATTTTTGTAGATGAAAATAAAGGAAAGGCACTTGTGTG
>CAMBQS010000040.1 GCA_945870015.1 Desulfocicer vacuolatum DSM 3385 | reverse complement strand
GACAATCGGAATTAGTTCCTGATAACGGTTGGTTAGTTAGAAAACTGCTGGCGGGAGTTTATCGGAAGGGTGAAATGGATTTCATAGTTTGGGGAATTTTTAAATTTCAATATGGTCTGGATGTAACAAAACAGCAAAAGCGTTTTATTCAATCTTCATGATCGTGCTGTCCGGATGTTGGGTCCGGTATTCCTCAAGATAGGAAAGGGCCTGGTCCAGGAGTTCCCGTGAGTATAATTTCCCCACAAGGGCCTCTCTGGTTTTTTGGGACGCATCCAGAACAAATCGTGCTTCCTTGCTTTTCAGGTCTACCCGGACAACGGATATTCCAGCACTTTTGAGTGCCTGGATGCTTTGTTCATTGGCCTTTCGATGGGCAAGGCCCGCGTCCTGAAAATGTTCTTTGATGATTTGGACAATGATCTTCCGGCTGGCAGGGGATATTTTTTCCCAGGATTTTTGGGTAACCACCATGGCTGCGATTGCATTCATCACCGGGTATTCACTCATGTATTTGAAGCGGGTGTACCATCGCAGAGCCACTGCGCCATACGGAGTGATTCCGGCAGTATTGATCAGACGGGTGTTCAGGGAGGTCAGTACATCGGTAAGGGAAAGGGAGACCGGCGAGATGCCGAGAGAGTCATAAAATGCCTGTGCAACCGGATCATCATCCCATAGCCACCATTTCTGCTTCCGGGCAATTTCGATTGAAGTGATCGGAACCTTGGAAAAGGAATAGACAAAGCCGGCTTCTCCCCAGCCCATGATGATGAATCCGTTTTTTTCAAACAGGCGGTTCATGTTACTTTCCAGTTTTTTCCGGACATAGGAAACCTCTCCATAATTCCAGAACAGATAGGGGAGTTCCGTAATCCGGACCTGGGGTACAATCTTTCCCAGTCCATGACCGCTGAAAGCTGCCCCATCCAGTTGATGAAACCGGATTTTGCGCAGCATATCATCTTCATCCCCTTGAATTCCGCCATAATAAACCTTGAAAGCAACCTCATTGCCGGTCTGTTCTTTCACCAGCCTTTGAAACTGTTCCATGGAATTGGCCGAAGCCTTGGGAGCGAGCGTTGCGATTTTCAGAATAATTTTTGCATTTTCCGGTTCGGCAAAGGCCAGGGGACAAAAACAGATCCCGAATAGAATGATCAGAATGGCAGAAACAACATGATGCATGATGTTACCCCCTCTTTTACTCTTCCCCCAGTTTTTCACGGATATCCCGGCACCCGTTTCCGGAAGCGTCCAGGCTGACAATGAGATTGTTTTTTACAATGACATCCAGCAGGCATTTGGATTGTTCTTCCCTTGCAAGATCCTCCTGAATCCGGATGGTGGACATGTCATTTGAAAATTCTCCCCGGAAAATGTCATCATAAACCGGTTTGGGTGAAAACCGGTATACATACTGTTTTTCGCCGTCCGGATGAAGGGTTACATGATGAGGGGTGCCCATTTTTTCAATCAAGGTATCGATATGTTTTCCGATCCATTTGGCTCCCAATGCCTTTGAATCCGGGACCGGCCGCAGGGAGCATGACAGAAACAGAAACCCGGCAAAACAGATCAGAAGAATGGATTTCGCCGGAAGATGCTTTTGAATGTTAAAAAAATGTGGTTTCATGGTGTTGAGAAAATTTTGTTTTTTAATGCAAATTCTTTTGCTTTCTGCACATAGTCACAAACGGTTTTTTCCGCCATTTTTCCGTTTCGTTCCTGGACAAACCGGTTTCCAGTCAGGACGATTTCAACATTTTTCTGCAATTCCTCTTTTTTGGAGGAAAAGGATGCATACAGGATTCTGCGGACATTGGGCATCAGATCGGCAACCATCTGTTCCAGCAATGGATTTTGCGTTGCTTTCAGGCAAGCAGTGGCAAAATCAAAGATGGATTTATAGTATCCGTATACATCGCTTCTATTGACACATAACTCGCTTGTTTTGGCGGCATTGTCAATGGCTTTGAGGTCTGTATCGCTTCCGTTTTTCACACATTGTCTGGCTGTCAGGCCAAGGAGAACCGCCAAAATATCGCACAAGTGAGCGATGAACGTTTCGGACAGTTCCGTAACACGGGCGCCGCGTCTGGGAATCAGCTCAACCAGCCGGTTTTTTTCCAGGATACGAAGTGCTTCCCGGATCGGACTCCGGCTCACCGAAAGCTCATCAGCGATAGCGGTCTCCATGATTCGTTCTCCGGGACGGATTTCCATCCGGATAACTTTATCGGTGATATGCTCGGCGATCTGTTCGGACAAGTTGGATGAAATCTGAAAGGCCATTTTTGTTTTACCATTGAATTCAGATAATTTGTTTTCCGTTCTGCCTGCCGGTGCGGAGGCGGATCTGTGTGCATCATGTAACATTTTCATAGGGTAAAAATCGAATCATAGAATATTGCGTATCAATCATGTAATTTCAAGAGAATAATAAAAATTATCAAGGGCTATTTATTCCCCCCTGGAGGGGGCCAAGGGGGTGTATTTTCCATTTTTCTCCTGGCCATAATGGCCGCTCCCAGAGCGCCCATGAGCTGAGGGTCCACAGGCAGGGGTGTGATATCCATTCGAAGCCTTTTTTGCAGGGCGACCAGAAGACCTTTGTTTTTGGAACATCCGCCGGTAACGGTTATCTTTGGACGGATTCCCACCCGTTTCAGCAGCGTAAAACTTCTTTTGGCAACCGATGCCTGGATTCCGGCAGCGATTTCAGAAGGGGGTTTTCTCTTGGAAAGCAGGCTGATCACTTCGGTTTCCGCAAAAACACTGCACTGGGATGTAACAGGAATGGCATTTTTCGCTTCCAGGGACAGAGTGGAAAAAGCCTCGAGGTCCATCCGGAATATTTTGCTCATCATTTCCAGAAACCGGCCGGTTCCGGCAGCGCATTTATCGTTCATGGCAAATTCCAGGATCGAACCGTCTTCATTAATGGAAATTCCTTTTACATCCTGTCCACCGATATCGACAATGGTTTTGATGGAAGGATCACAGAAATGAACCCCGAGTGCATGGCAGCTTATTTCCGATACATTGTCATTGGCAAAGGGAACTTCGTTCCGGCCGTACCCGGTTCCCACAAGATAGGAAAAGTCATGGGTTCCCATCAGGCCGCTTATTTTTTCGCTGGCTTTGGAGAGTACGCTTCGGGCGGTCTGCTCCGGGTCGATTTCAGCCGGAATGATCGCAGACGACACAATTTTGTTTTCATCCAGAATCACTGCTTTTCCGGTGGTGGATCCAATATCACATCCTGCATAATATCTTCCATTGGATGAGGGCATACTTTTTTCTCCTATACTGCTTTACTTTTCGGGTCCAGCCGTTTGGTCTTCATGATATTTTCCATAAAGTGATCGATCTGATTGATAATTCCTTCCCGTGGGACGATCCTCGGATCAGACAGATCATAATCAATGATCAGGAGCGGAAGACCGGCTTCCCGGCATTTTTCCCTCAGGATGCCGTTCAATGCCTGTGTGTTTTTACAGCCGATATGCCCGGCAACCCACAGCATATCCAGATCAAACTGTTTGTGGATATAAAAGATGTCATCCATGTAGTTTTCAGCCGGTCCCCGTGTATGCCGGGCCATGGGGCCGTTCATGATATTGAGTGCCAGTCCCTGCAGCATGGTTTCCTCTGTTGCAGTATCAATAAACGGAAGCCGGTTGAAGGTCATGCTGTCCATGATCAGAGAAACCCCGTAGGCATGTTCCGCCCAGTTGAACAGGTCGATAAAGTGGGTCAACGGCGGATTCCACAGCAGGGCACGAAATCTTTCATTTTTTACCGCAGATATGCCTTGGGCCAGATTCTGTTTCCCCAGAGCCAGTATTTTCCGGAAGATGTTGGTGGCCTGCCTGGTTCCGGGAAACAGATTGAAAAACCACATATGGGCCAGCCAGATCGCTTCTCCGGCAATGGGCGCCGGGCGAATCCGGGCAAGGTCCCAGAGTTCCATTTCCAGCTCCACCATCCGGTTCCGTTCTTCACAGATTTGACGAAGGAGATTCCAATCCATTTTTCCGGGTGTATTTTCTTCCAGCCAGGTGATCATCCGCCTGAGTTCACCGGTAAAGTAGTTCAGGGCTCTTTCATCCTTGAAATGATATGGGATATCCAGCCGGAATGTCGGCAATTTCAGTTTCTGTTCAATCAGGGCATAGGAGTTCATGCCGGCATCACACGGAAGGTTGGATGTCACCATGGCTTTTGCCGGAGGGGTTTGTCCTTTGAGAAACAGTCCCATGGTGCTTTTGGGAAGGCTGCAAATATCCGGCGGAATCCCATGGTTTTCGGATTCATCAATATACTGCTCCATGGCATGGGGTTCAATCATGGGCAGCATGATGCCGTTAAGCTCTGCCATGAAGGTGGACAATCCCATGGCCTTGAAGATTTCCGGAGGCACCATGTCCTCATGAATGATCAGGCGGTCTGGTTTGAAAAAAATATTTCCGAGCATGTCGGTCACACCGGAGACGATTCCGGAAACCAGGATTGAGACAGCCTGCTGGTAGCGGAGAGATCGGCCTTTTCCGAATTTTCCAAGAAGCCGGTTGACCTTGAGCATGATCCACAGCCAGGGATACCGCCGCAGATCCCGAACCGTATCGTACAGTCCGTGCCGCAGGATAAACGGGATGATTTTCATCCATGTAATGATCCAGTATTGAGTATACACAAGGTAATATAAAATTTTGTTTTTCATGATCGATTACTTCCCCATGCTTTCGATAAATGCCTGGACGCGGGTTTTGATCTGTCCTTCTCCGGTCATCTGGTACTCCCGTTCAAGGCATAAAACCGGTACCCCTTTTTTCCTCAGGGCACTGGCAAGAAGACTGGACTCAATGCCCCAGGTGTCGCAGAATTTGATAAACTCGATAATCACCCCGTCCGCCTGATACTCCTCGACGCTTTTCAGAATTTCGTCAACACGGGAATCAAAGGCTTCCATCATCCTGGGGCAGGAAATCCGGTTCAGGTAGTGGGCGGCAATCGTCTGTATCGGGTCTTCATTTAGAGGGATAGGCGAAAGTCCCGGCATGGAGCCGGTACAGAGATGATCGGCAACTACCAGTCCTCCGGTGGACTCGATGGTTTGAATATAGCCAAGGTTATCCAGTTGACCACCGACAATGAGAAGTCTTGCCCGGTAATCCGAAATTCCTTCTTGTCCGGAAAGGGATTTTTTGAATTCCTCTATTTTCGGCAGAAGAGAGTGTTTGGGTGCCACCAGAGAAGCCATTATGATGGACTGGAATTCTGTACCGGATAAGGGAGGATTTTTCTGTTTCCGCAAATCACCAAGGGAAGTGAGCATTGCTGAAAATTCATTATGATCCTGGATGGCGCTGGATAGAGCAGCATGACTGAACTGAATCTGGTGATGGGAAGAGATGTTTTCTAGGAGCATGTTCAGTTCATCTGTATACCAGGAAAAAGAAACTTTTCCGTGGCGGTGAGGCACATCAATGATATGAATGAACTCCGGCGGATTCAGATACTTCATGTTGTCATACAGCCGCCGCATGTGATCGCAGCTTGCGGAAAAAACCCAGCCTTTCAGAAAGCTGTACTGATCATCCATGGCCATTTCAAGCACACTGCGGGTATAGGAACAGATCACACTTGAAAGATAGATATCCGCGATTTCCGTACTCAAAACACCGGGCGCACGAATCCGGACCGGTATCAGGGGATCAACGGATAAAAGTACTTCCGGAACATAACTGCATGTGTATCCAATGGGAATTTTGCCTTGATCCATGGAGGCTTCGACCAGATGATTCAGCGGATCACTCAGAAGGCCTTCAAAAAAACGAGTAAGAGGGTTTGTGTTCTTATTCATGGATAAATCCTTGAACCGCTTGTTTCAGGGGAGTCATGATGTTGCTGTCCTGAAAGGAAAAAAAGCTTTTTCCTTCTCTGTCATATTTTCGGATCGCCTGATTTTCAGGCATCCATCCAATCACAGGCAGCTCATTGCGTTTGAGGAGCTGCTTTACTTCTTCTTCGTTCTGCATACGATTATAAAAGACTCCGGCTTTTTGAAACCGGATTTTGTTTCGGGCTACTTTTTCAATGATGGTTGCGACATTCTGACCTTTGATGGAGGAATCGGTTACCAGAAAAAGATGGGTGACCATTTCCATCACCCGCCTGTTGATCTGTTCAATCCCGGCTTCACCGTCAATCACCACAAAATCAAATTTGCCGGCAACATTCTGAATGATCTCTCTCAGCAGGCTGTTGACCTGACAGTAGCATCCATCTCCTTCAGGTCTTCCAATGGCGAGAAAAGCAAGGTTGTCTTTTTCCTCTAATGCCTCAAACAGCTCATAGTCCAGCCGGTTGAGCAGGGCCTCTTTGCCGGATTTTTCACCGCTTTCAATGGATCGGATCAGATCATTCCGGATATGGTCTACGGTTTTTTTCACCTCAATGCCAAGAGGAAGGGACAGTCCCACTGCCGGGTCTGCATCAATGGCAAGAACCTTTCTGGTTTTTACTTCTGAGAGCAGGATGGTCAGAAGCGCGCTGATGCTGGTTTTGCCGACACCACCTTTTCCGCAGACAGCAATGATTTTGGGAAAATCCGTCATGACAACTCTTTTTCCTTCCGTGCTTTATGCATATGCCGTAGCTCTTCCACCTCATCGCAGACCGTCTGGAATTCACAGCTTTCGCAATCAAAATTATGATCCTCAACCATTTTGGTCATGGCGTTGATCAGTTGAATAAACCGGTCACCGGTTTGTTTTAATTCCAGAACATCCGGATTGGATGAGGTGACAAACAATATCTCAACGCTATCCACATAATCCAGGGATTTTAATTTCTGAATTGTTGCGCTTCCCAGAAGGGGCAGGGAAAATCCGTTTTCAACCGCTTCCCGGCTGATTCGGCTCCATTCTCTCATGTACTGGGACACGGCCCGCATCATATATCCTTTCAGGGAGATATCATACCGGGAAAGATCCATTTCCCGGAATCGGGCATAGCTGTTTTCCTCGTCAAATCCTGTGCCGCCGATCAGAACCACCCTTCCAAAGGGAAGACGGTTTGAACCGGTTTCACCAATATCCGGACCCAGAAGCGAGATCTTTCCATCACGCACAAGAGACAAATCATTTGTCCAGGCAAGAAAGGAAACCGATTGATCTTTGGGGCTGCCCAGTTCCAGGCCGGTATCGGATTGGAGGATGATATCTCTTGGGCCTGCGGCCGGCCATGGAATTTCCGGAAAGGACGGATATTCCCGAATGGGAAAAGATGTCCTTGGCGTTTGCATGAATGTCCGGACTGCGTCGATAATATCGTTGCAGAGATTCATCTTATTTTCCACCCATCCGGGAGGCGATCAATGCAGCACCAAGGGCACCGGTGATTTGAGGGTCGATATCTTTCATGGGATGAAGCGTTTTTTTCAGGGAAGTGGAAAGCGCTGCAAACAACCCTGAATTTTTGGCAACCCCTCCGGTCATGATGACCCGGTCTTCCACACCAATGCTCAGCGCCAGGGATGCAACACGGCTGGCCATGGCGTGATGCAGACCGCATAGGATATCCGGTATGGGTTTTCCTTCATTGACCAGGGAAACAACTTCTGTTTCCGCAAAAATAACACACTGGTTTGAAATGGTGATTTTTTCAGTGGACTGTCCGGAAATTTTACCCATCTCTTCCAGTTTCACCTCCAGCGCTTCGCCCATGACTTCTAGAAAGCGTCCGGTTCCGGATGCACATTTGTCATTGTATAGATACCGGATGATTTTTCCATGTTCATCCATTCGAATGGCTTTTGCATCCTGTCCGCCGATGTCAATGACCGTCCTGACCTCCGGTTGATTCCAGAACGCTCCGGTCGCATGACACACAATCTCCGACTCCATGGCATCCGCAAACGGAATCATCTCTTTCCCGTATCCGGTGGCAACGACCCGGCCGATATTTGTCAGGGATAGACCCGCATTATCGGCAACCAGTTTCATGACCTGCTTTGCGGATTCTGCCGGATGAATCCCCGCCCGCATTACACCGGAACCGATGATCGTATCTCCTTCCATGAAAACCGCTTTCGCGGAAAGAGAACCAATATCACATCCTGCCACAATCATGTCACGACCTCCTGTTCAGGGTTTCCGTGGCAAAAATAGCTGCTCCGATGGCTCCTGCGATCTGTGGATCTGCTTTTTTCGGCCGTTTAATTTTTTTCCCAAGGAGTTTTTCCAGCATCTGAACAACGCCATCGTTTTTGGCAACACCTCCGGTCATACAGATGTCTTGTTCGATCCCGACACTGTTTGCCAGAATAGCTGCCCGTTTTGCCATGGCGCTGTTCACTCCGGCTCCGATATCTTCAATTTTGTGCCCGGAATTGATGTATTTGATAATATCGGCCTGGGCCCATACCGTGCAGGTTGAAGCCAGAATGACCGGTGCCCGGGAATTTTGATTCAGTTGGCCCAGTTCTTCGATGGAAACCTGGAGCAGGTTTGCCATGATTTCAAGGAATCGCCCGGTTCCGGAAGCACATTTATCATTGGCGACGAATTTGACCACATTGCCTTGTTTATCGATCCGGACAGCTTTGCAATCCTGCCCGCCGATATCAATAATGGTTTTTGAACTGGGAATCAGCCAGTGTGCTCCTTTTCCATGGCAGGCGATTTCAGATACGGCTGTGTTCACGAAGGAGATTTTTTTTCTTCCATACCCGGTTCCCACACACTGCTGAATGTCATTCATGGAAAGACCGGCTTTTTTCAGCGCTTCTTCCATAACCATTTCAGCGGAAACCTGAGGATTTGTTCTGGATCGTATCAGTGCGGAGCCGATGATCTGATTATTTTTCATGATAACGGCTTTTGAGGTTAAAGAGCCGATATCGCACCCGGCAACGATGCTCATAACAACCCCCTTATGGTAAGAAATTCATAAAATCTTGCGGCGCTTGCCTCCCAGGATTCAACCCGGTCGTCAAAAGCATCACCATACATGATATGGGTCGGATACCCGGCTTTTTCCATATCTTTGGCAATCAGTTTGATGTTGGACCAGGTGTTTCTGCAACCTGGCGTTCCATTGTATATCAGGCAGTCTGCCTGATACATTTTGGCAAGAGCGAGTGATTCTTCCAGCCACATGTTGGGACGGTCATAGGGTCCCCGGATGGATCGAACCATCGGCATTCTGGAGTTGATCATCGCAATGCTGTCGATCATTGAATCCAGATTTGAGGTATCAATGGTGTAGGCAACCTCCTCCATTCCTTTTATATATGGGGCATCTTCTTTGAATGACCGGCTTAAAATGCTGCCGATGTGACTGATTTCATGTTTGTCGAGCCAGTCCCAAAGCTTGAGATTCAGGGCATAGTGGTCGATATAGAAAAAAAATGCCCGAAGCTTCTCTTTTCCTGAAGAGATTCCGGAGCGTCCTTGTTCAGCATTTGTTTTGACAACCTGAAGCATTTTTTTCATCAGGGCAGTATATTCAGGCATTCCGGCAAAAAAGAATCGGCCGCCGTATATTAAAAAATTATAGGTGACCGGAAGGGGACTCGGGATAATTCGTTGCAGTTCTTCGATTTCAGCAACAATGGCTTCCTGCCGGGCGGTTTCCCGCAGAATCTCTCCCAGTCTGTCCTGATCCAGCTTCTTTCCGGTATGTTCCTCCAGAAAAGCGATCAGGGCTTTAAAATCCTCCCGATGGTACTGGCTGGTTTCCGGGTCGGTCAGACCGGCAGGATAATTCAGGGAGTAGAACGGCTTGTTCAGATAGGTCTTGGCAAAGGCAAATGCGTTGGCATTGGTATCGCATATACCGGCTGTATTGATCACAAGAAAATCGACATCCTGGCCAAGGCCTGCCAGATAGGCACCCAGGCTTCCCCGTTGGGCGGAGCAGGAGGTTTCGGTAAATCCGAGTTCCACGCAATAGTCCATGTAGTCTGTGGCTCCCCGTTTCCACATGACAGATCCAAGGACAGTCATAACCTCAAGCGTGACCGGGATAATATCCATGGCGTAAAGAATGCTGGGCGAAAAGCAAAAGGTGGTCATGGCTATTTTTTTTCCCTTTTGATGGGCGGTCATGATATTTTCCAGATATCGATCGATCAGCTTGAAGAAGGTGATTCCTGTTTCCCCGAGATTGATGAATGGCTCGACAATCCCTCTGAAATAGGGGATGTAGGGCAGCATATACCGGTACTCCTTGTTAAATCCATCCCCGACTTTTGATGCTGCTTCAAGAGTACGCCAGAGCATCCAGTCAAATTGATACTCATATACTTCCGGTCTCATGAGATTTCTCCGTCGTTACAATAGGGTTTATTCCAGAGCCAGTTTCAAAAGTCTGTTGTTGTCGTTCCGGCGAAAGCCGGACACGAAGTAAAGCGTAACACTATCCAGTATTTTCAGTTCTTTTATAGACATCGGCTTTCGCCGGCGTGACGCTTTTTAATCGTTTTGAAATTGGCTCTCCAGTCTTTCAAAAAATGCTTCGATCCGCATTTTCATTCTTCCGGTTTCAGTCAAGGGGCCATACTCTCTTTCCAGCCGAAGGCATGGAATTCCCCTCTGTTCAAAGTCCCTTTCCAGAAGACCGTTTTCAGACCCGTGCAGGTCGCAGAACCGGATGTTTTGAAGGATCACTCCCTGGACATCCGCTCTCCTGGCTTTTTCCATTAAATAGTCAAAACGCTGTTGATATCCGTCAAACATCCTGGGACAAACCGAATCGGAAAGGTATTTTTTGGCCAGCGCCTCAATGGGCTGTTTGTCTGAATCCACCTGATCCATTCCGCTTCGTATTCCAAAACAGATACTGTCCGCCACTACCTTGGAACCGGCATCTTCAATCAGACGGACAAGATCGATATCGTCATTGATGCTGCCGGCGACCATGACCCGTATCTTCCCTTCATTGGAACGCTCTTTATTGGTTTTTATTTCCGCCAGAAGTTTTTCCAGCTCCTGATTGAAGGTCTCGCGTGGCATTACGGTTCCTGCAACAGCGATGGAAAAAGCATCGGCTCCGGAAATCGATGCGTGTTTTGAAAATCTTTCCTGCTCAATATCCCATAGAAGTTTCCGGCCATGGTTATACAGGGAGATGGAGTCCTGTAACTGTTTTTCCGTAATCGTAACCTGAAAATGGTTTTCAATCTCCCGGATCAATTTGCGGATCTCATTCTCGAACCATCGGAGAGCGTGGGGATCGGTCTTGTGAGGAACATCAAAGTAGTGGAAAAAATCGGGTTTTGAACCCTTGTATTCTTCACCGGTTTTTCGCCAGCATTCATCGAGTCTTCTCATGGCATCGCATCCGGTGGAGATGACGGCACCGTCCAGAAAGTGAAATTTTCCTTCTCCTGCAAGCTGGAGCAGGCATTTGGGAAACGTGCATACATAGGGTCCGTAAAAAGCATCTCCGATTTCCATGCTTTCTGTCTCAATTCCCCGGATTCTATATGGGAACAGACCGGCTGCATGAACAATTTCCGGTGGCATGAATGAGCAGGTATAGCCGACCACCTGTTTTCCCTGTTTCACCCATTCCGCAAGGTATTGGTTCTCAATAGAGGAGGCGGCTTCATTAAATATCTTCATCATGGAGAAACCTCCTTTTGCGGCAGAAGGGTTTGAATGGCTTTTCGAACCTCTTCCATTGCGTTGTTGTCCTGATCTTCTTCCGGAGCAAGCCATTGGCAGACCATTTTGATCATATGCGGCATGATGATTCTTCCTGCGGGTTTTAAACTCTCTCCCATATCCCGGAATACAGCCGCAGTTGAATTCTCAATCTCATGCAGGTCAAGGCTATCGACAATTTGTGTAAGTGCAGATGACAGCAGCTTTGGATTGCTGTTCTGTATCCGGTTTATCAGAAGAGAGGAGAGGTTTACGATTTCTGCAATTTCCGAAAATTCCAGTTGGGAAACTGATTTTGAAAATGCATCCGTGCTTTCTGCTTCCGGAAGATCCAGAATTCGCTGTACGGTTCGATTCATGGATCGGATTGCCGGATTGAACAGTATGGAAGACCGCCGGATGGATTCAAGGGTTATATCCGGATGATCCTTCAAGGCATTATGGAGTGCGGAGGATATGGTTGCTTTTGCAGCAGCCACGCCTTCCCGAGCCCGGAACAGGTTGTTCATATCCAGAGAATTCGTGAGGGTCTCGATAAACGTGGAAGCGTCTTTCTCAAAACCGGTGACTCCGGAATCTCCGATCAGGGCGCTTCCGGTATCGAGCTTCCGGATCAGCTCTCCAATCTCATTGATTGCGCGGCCTATTGCTTTTGTGTCGATATCCCGGAAGCAGGAGAGGATAACATCGGTTACAATATCAGGGGCAAGGCGGTTAAACCGGCCAATGCATTCATTGGTTGCGTGTAAGACAATGTTGGCAATGGAAGGCAGAAACGAGACAAGAAGAACCACTTTTGCCGGGTATTTCCAGATTATATCATTGATCGTTTTGACCGCATCCGCCGTGATATCGGACAGGGATGCAAGAAGATCCTTTACTTCTCCAAAATCCGTGGTTTCAATCCATGTCGTAAACCAGGTATCCATGATTCCGGTAAAAAAAGAAGGGTCATCTTTTTGAATGGCGGAAATGATCCTTGCCCATGCCGTAATATTTTTCCCTGATTTTCCGGTAAGAAGTGAAGAGAGAAGTGTGTTCAGCACATCTTTTTTTTCTTCCAGGGGAAGGTTGTCCAGACCTTCACCCATACGGTCTGCCAGATCAAAGAACAGGGTTATTGTTGTGGAAAACGATTCAGCAAGGGTGTGGATGTGATCCGGTTTGTGGAAAAGATCCGTCAGTTGAGGATACCCGGAGATATCTTCCGACCCTAAAAATGCGTTTTGAATATTGTTTCCGATGACTCGGGAGGCTGTTTTTTTAACGGCATTTTTGCCTGCCCAGGCATTGAGAATCTCCGGAACGGCATTGGCGATAATCGTCCGGACTTCCTTTGTGTTGATGATTTCCGACAGAAGCCTTGCTGCCGGATTATATTCATGGTTTCCGGAAGTTTTTTTCAGATAAATTCCCTGCCGTAATTGTTTTTGCGGTTGTTCAGTCTGCATTGGAAATAGTCTCCCATACGGGTCTGCTTTTTTAGGCCGTAAGATGTTTTGCCAATCTTTTTCCAAGGGCAATCAGGGTAAATGAGGGCGGCAACCCCCAGGCTTCCGGGATGACGGAACAATCGCAGACAAAGAGATTTTCATATCCGGTTTTCAGGTCTGAATCCACAATATCACCGATTTTTACCGTTCCTCCGGGGTGTGCAGCCACATACCAGGTCTGGAAAATATCCCTGGCTCCGGCGTTTTTCAATATGGCTCTGGCTCGCGCAGACCCGCTTTGAAATTTGTTCATCTCATCTTTGGTGAGCGGTTTTCGGACCCCGCCATGATAGGTTAACCGTCCGCCAAGACGGTCTTTGACTTTGATCATAATCTGGAGTGTTTTTTTGTGGGCAAACAGTTTATGAAGGCGAAATACTTCTGCTGTAAACAGGGTATAAATGCTTTGGGGCAGGGTCATGTCGGTCATGACATATCCATCTTCTTCCATATGCATTCCCGTAGCCATGGGAATTTCTTTTCCTCCGGTAACATCCCCTGCTGTCCCCATAACGGAAATAAGAGGATCATAAAAAAAGTCATATCCTGCACCATAGATTCCACTTTTTCGCAGAATGACCGGTGAACCGATCCCCCCGGCTGAAAGAATGATTTTGGGAGCAAAGGCCTGATAGGTCTTCCCCCATCTTTTGTATTCAACCCCGATTGCCTTCTTGTTTTCCACAATCACTTTTTCCACTTTGGCGCGGTTGATCAGGGTGGAACCGTTTTCTATGGCCTGTTCAATGTAATGTCGTCCATTCCATTTGGCTCCATACGGGCAGCCATAATCGCATCGCCAGCATTCGGCTTTGCATTTATCCTGATATATGAATTTGGGGAGTTTGTTCCAGTCATACCCGAGTTCCCTTGCGCTTTGCATGATTCGTTTGGCCATCGGGCCGACCAGTTCATCTTTTAAGGGTGCAACAGGAAGCTCTTTCCGGATTTCTTCCACTTCCTGGGTGATGTCAAGTCCATGTGATTTGAGCATTTCCACAGGAGGATCAAATGCCGTTGCATAATAGAAGATTGAAGAACCTCCCGTAGTAATTCCCCGGATCATTGCAAGCATTTTGCTTGTAAACAAAAGGCTTCTGCCTGGAATTCCAGCCATGAGCACGGCCTGCCAGTTTGTTCCTTTGATGGGCCAGTTATCCCCCCACTCCAGGATCAGAACCTTTTTGTTTTTTTCAGCCAGTTCTTTTGCAACAGTCGCTCCTCCGGGGCCGGACCCGACAACGATCGCATCGTAGGGGTTACGGGAGATAGTATCCATGGTATTGCCTCCTGGAATTGTTTGATGTAAAAAATCAAAACATGTCGATTGTCGACAATTTATCTAATACGAAAATTGTTGTCAAGGAAAAAAATCAATTGATTGTCAGACCTCAAATTGACCGTGTTTCCCGATGCCTTTTGCAAATCGGTCTGCCCCGGCAAGGGTTTCCCCGCTGCGGATTACCTTCATTCCACGGTTGAATTCATTTTGCAGCGCATCTTCAAGGGACAGGTTCCATTGCTCATAAGCACTCATGCGGTCACTTCTCATGCAGGTCTGAGGGAAGCCGGCAATGGTGGCAGCCAACTCTTCTGCGGCAGTGAGTCCTTGCCCATGACCGACAACCCGGTTTACCAGTCCCATGGAAAGAGCCTCATCGGCTTTAACCGGGCGGCCGGTTAAAATCAGATCCATGGCACGGCTCATTCCAATCAGTCTGGGTAGCCGGATGGTTCCTCCATCAATGAGTGGCACCCCAAAACGGCGGCAGAACACGCCCATTACAGCGGTTTCTTCCATGACCCGCATATCGCACCATAATGCCAGTTCCAGTCCGCCGGCCACAGCATAACCTGCGATGGCGGCAATTACCGGCTTGGATAACACCATCCGGCTGGGGCCCATCGGGCCGTCTCCTTCTGCTGCCAGGGTGTTGAATCGTCCTTCCGCATGATTGGCGACTGCCTTCAGATCTGCTCCGGCGCAAAAGGTGTTTCCAGCCCCGGCCAGAATCGCAACATCGGAGTCATTGTCCTGTTCAAAGTCCCGGAACGCATCTGCAAGTGCTTTGGCCGTGGGGCCGTCCACTGCATTTTTAACTTGTTCACGGTTGATGGTAATCCGGCAGATGCGGTTTTTTTTCTGAATGGTTACAAGCATGTTTATCTCCAGTAATCAGCAGTTGAACTGCCTGGCAAGGTTTTGATATTTCAATTGGTTACCGCCGAAAATATCCAGGGCGCTCCCGACGGTAAAGTCGATGTATCCTTTTCCAAGTTTTTGAATTTGATCGATATCATCCATTGAATGAATTCCACCGGCATAGGTGATGGGAATCCCGCTCCATTTTCCAAGGAGATCGACCAAGGGGGTTTCAATTCCACGGCATTTCCCTTCCACGTCAACCGCATGGATCAGATATTCATCACAGTATCGGGATAGTCTGTCCAGCAGGCTGAAATCAATGACTTCCCGTGTAAATGTCTGCCACCGGTCGGTAACAATGATATAGGAATTTTCCTTTTTCCGGCAGCTCAAATCCAGTACCAGCCGATTTTTTCCTATGGAATCCGTGAGTTTTTTCAACCGGTCCATATCAACGGTTCCATCATGAAAAACCCATGAGGTTACGATAACCGCAGAGGCTCCTGTGTCAATCCATTG
>CAMBQS010000039.1 GCA_945870015.1 Desulfocicer vacuolatum DSM 3385 | reverse complement strand
TGCGATCATTGTTGCCCAGACCACACAAAATACAAATTTTTTTGAGGAAGTGAGCGGTTGGGCTGAAAAAAACCATCCTCATTATGAGATATACAATACCATTTGCGACTCCACGGAAAAACGGCAGGCCGAGGTAAAGAAACTTGCGGAAAAGGTGGATACACTGATTGTTGTCGGAGGTCGGAGCAGCGGGAACACACAGCGGCTGGTGGAAGTGGCAAGAGAGGCGGGAAAACCGGCGATTCATATTGAAGATGCGTCTGAACTGGATTCTCAGGACTTTCGAGAAGTTCAAACTTTCGGGATCACTGCCGGAGCTTCCACTCCCAACTGGATCATCAACCGGGTGCTGAAGAAAATAGAGTCCTTCCAGTATAAGGATGGAAAGAAATGGAGAAAAATGATTGAACCGGTGCAGCAGGTTCTTTTTCATACAAATCTCTATGTTGCATTCGGGGCAGCCTGCTTGACATATGCTTCAACAACACTTCAGGGGATTGAAGAAAATTTTTCCTATATTTTTATTTCATTCCTGTATGTGCTGTCCATGCATACGTTCAATAACCTGATCGGGCGAAGGTCTGACCAGTTCAATGATCCGGCCCGAGCTGGTTTTTATGAAAAGTTCAAATACCGTCTTGCATTTCTCGCGTTCATTTCAGGTGGAACCGGTCTGATTACCGCATGTGCCATGGGCATGATGCCTTTTTTGCTTTTGACGGCAATGAGTATTATGGGCCTCCTGTATAATATGAGACTTTTGCCGGACCGGTTCCGTTTGCTGCCGTATCATCGGATCAATGAAATTCCGGGCTCAAAAACAATCCTGATTGTTCTGGCTTGGGGAATCGTGACATCCATTTTCCCGGCCCTGGCTGAAAACGGAACAATTTCTTTTTTATCGGTTCTTGTATTTTTCTGGACAATCGGGATCGTATTTGTCCGGACAGCCTTTTTTGATATCCTTGCCATGCAGGGGGATCGGATCGTTGGTACAAAAACCATACCCATTATTATTGGCGAAAGAAAGACCAGGAATTTGCTGAAACAGACCCTGATCGGATCTTTTGCTTTCCTTTTCCTTGCCGGCCTCTGGGGATCTGTCTTCTCTCTTGCGATCGTCCTGTGCCCGATACTGTTTCTGATGGCTTTTCTGGTTTACTCAAATAAGGATCTGGAACTTTTTGTCAGGATCTGGTCTGTGTTCTGGATGGAGGCAAATTTTGTTCTTGCAGGTTTGATAACCTATATCTGGCGCGTTTAGACTTGCGAATATTCCGGAGGAACAATGAAATTTGACAAGTATCCAATGTTTTAGTATAATCCTTTCAAAGTGCAATTGGCCTTCAGATCGAATCTGTTCCATTTATATCGTTTCAATAACCAATCATCTTTTTGTATTCCCGGTGAATCTACTATCGTTGAGCGCTGTTCTTCATAATAAGGAAGTGATTTATGACTCCAAAGAACGAAGAGATAACGATTTCCTGCACATCCTGCAATGCAACCTATCGGATACCGGATCAGATTGTCGGTAAATTGGTAACTTGTAAAAAATGCCTGCAAAAATTCAAGGCGGAACCGGTTTCTCCGGTCACAAAATATCCTCTTCTGGGCCGGATTGCGCTTGAAAACCGCCTTGTCAAGGAAGATGACCTGGTGAAAGCCTTATCCATTCAGAAGACAATTCAGCAAAAGACCGGCAAGGATTTTCCGCTGGAAGATATTCTTTGTAAAAAGGGGATGATTTCAGAAGGCCAAAAATCAATCTTACTGACTACAGTCATGAGACAACTGGATAAAGAGTTTTGCCGGATCGCAGTAAAACAAAATAAAATTACTCAGGAAAAAGCAGATCAGGCTTTTGCTGAGCAGGCCGGACGATTTAAAGCCAACCGTGAAAGTATTTCAGTCGGGGATATCCTTATCGCCTCCGGCGTACTGACAAAACAGGCGTGCGATACGATACTGCTCATGCAGAAGAGGATCAAAGATGTTCCTTCCGGTGTATCCATACTTCCTGACAACAAAGAACCAAAATCCGCTCCAAAAGGCATATCTCAGGATACACATAGTACCCCTGAACCGGATGAAAAAGTTGAGGTGCAAGCTTCTGCTGCAACAGGCGACCCGGCAGGTGAACCCTCTGCTCCTGACCCGGATATGTCTGCGAAGATTGAGGTGTTGAAAGATAAAAAATTTTTTCATATCCGGAATCTGGATAAAGAGTTCGGAAAAATAATCATTGAGGATAACCTTGCGACCAGGAGCGAAGTCGACAAGGTACTGGAAAAACAACTGGAACAATTTCAAGCATCCGGCATACGGATACTGATCGGTAACCTCCTGGTGGATGAAGGTGTTCTGACACCGGAACAGCGGGATTCTGTTCTGATGAAACAGAAAAGGATGATTTTGAATGAAGATAAATCCGGAGAGATTGCTGTTCATAAAGACGATCCTGCCAATGAAGATGATGAGCCGGATATGACAGTCATCGAGACCCGGTTCCGTGATATCGATTTTCAGATATCGGTTTCACAGGATCGCATGAGGGCATTTTTATGCCGGAAGACGGTTGTTCCGGAATCGCTTGATGTATCGGATATCAAGGATTTTTTAATGGCCCATAAGATCGCCTATGGTCTGATGGATGACAGCATGATGGAGACTTTTTTACGATATGACGGGTATCAGGGTAAAAAGTTCAAGGTGGCCCAGGGAAAACCGGCAAAAGCCGGAAGAGCGGGAAAAATAAAATACTATTTCGATACGGAATACTTGAAAGCAGGTGCGGTTCATGAAGATGGGCAGATCGATTATAAAGACAGGGGTGAAATTCCCCATGTGCCCAAGGGGATGCTTCTTGCTGAAAAGGTTCCGATGATTGAAGGGGAAAAAGGGATCGATGTGTATGGGTTTCCGGTAAACATAGAGGTTATCCGGGATATCAATTTGAAAGCCGGTCCTGGTGTGGAACTGATTGAGGACGGGCAAAAAGCCTTTTCCAAGGTTGATGGCCAGCCGGAAGCTTCATTCGGCGGGAAAATTTCCGTACTCTCGGAACTTAAAATTCAGGGAGATGTGGGGTATGAAACCGGCCATATTGAGTTTGACGGCAATGTAAATGTGAGCGGTATTGTACAAAGCGGGTTTCGGGTCAAAGCAGCTAGCCTGACTGCGAATGAAGTGATGAAAGCAGAAATCGAGCTGACGGGTGATTTAAAAGTAGCAGGCGGAATCATTGATGCAAAACTGAACCTGCAAGGGGGTATGAAAGCAAAATATTTAAACAACGCAACCATTTCATCTTATGGGGATATTGAAGTCCAGAAAGAGATCATCGATTCAAAAATTGAAACCAGTGGAATGTGTATCGTCAAGATCGGGAAGATCCTTTCTTCGGATATTTCAGCTAAAAAGGGGATTATTGCCGGTCAGATTGGGACGGATCTGTCGTCGCCTTGCAGCCTGTGGGTAGGTGTTGATTCGCATCTGAATAACGAGATTGAAAAAATACAAACCAGAATATCAGCGTTTCTTCAACAAAAGGATGAACTTCTTGCCACCGAGCAGGAGCTGTCGGAAGAGGATATTCAGCTTCAAACGGATATTGCTAATTATGCTCAGGTTCAGGACCGGTCCATGATTGAAAAAAGGGATCTGGAAAAAAAATTGGCGGAAGAATCCGGAACAATGGATAAGGAGTCCAGGATAAAGGCCGAAGAGTTGATTCATGCACTGATTCAAAAGGGAAGAGAGGCAGATGAGACAATCAATCAGCTTTTCATCAGACAGGACAACCTGGAAGATCGGAAGAATAAGATTGAAAACAGTCTCAAAGAAATCGAAGAGAGTGTCAATGATTTACAAAATGAAAAGCAGGAAAAACTGGAATGGTCCAGAAGTCAGAAGCTGAGTCCGAATGTCACGGTGACCGGTCTGATTTGTGAAGGGACGATCATTTCCGGTCAGAATTCTTCAATTACATTGGACAGGAGCTATAAACGAGCACAGATTCAGGAAGTCAGAATCGATTCCTCCCGGGGTAAGGATATCTGGGCGATGAAGGTGAACGTATAGCATCTGTCCGGATTATTTAGAGAAAAAGTATCCTGAATCCGATAATCTTGATGATTGAAATAGTCGTTTTATAACTTTCAAAGTCCGGACAGAAACCTTGACACACAATCAATAATCTGTAATATAAAGTGCGTATTAAAATCAAGCCGGCAGGGATGTATGGATCAGGGTAATCGCATTTTGAATGTCAATTTTTAAATTCCCCCCTTGGGGCACAGCCAACAATTCCCCCCTTGAGGGGGGCTTGGGGGGTGTTTTGGTTTATCGATGAAAACCATATATAAGAAATATAAGGGTTTTGTTACACCCCTCTGAATCCCCCCTCAAGGGGGGAATCGGTTGAATAGGGATAGTATTCCCAAATGCGATTACCCGGATGCAAGATAATACGATACGTTGGGATACAGCATATAATTTTTAGTGCGTAAAGCACGCCTTTACCCGGGTGGATTTTCAGCCCGGTTGAACCTGTAAGGAGTTAAAATCCGTGAAAGTTTTATTTTCTTCGTGGAATGGTGAAGTTGTTGATAATCGGGAGATCGCTCTGGAAAGCTGGAAGGATGCGCCGTTGGCTAAATTGCCCGTTGAGTTTGACCTGGAAAACAATATAACGGCTTTTATGGGCTGGGACGGAATTATTCTTGCAAAAGAAGGCGTTCATATTGTTGATATGTGCGCCTCCTATATGAAAGAGGTGCAGAAACAGTCTTGTGGTAAATGCTTTCCATGCCGCATCGGGACAGCGTTATTGGAGAAGACGCTTCAAAAAATATCCGAGGGCAGGGGGGAGGACAAGGACCTTTTTCAGCTTGAAACTTTGGGACAATATGTAAAAGAGACATCAAAGTGTTATATCGGTAAAACCGGTCCCATTCCGATCCTGCATGCTTTGAAATATTTTAAAAACAGTTTCACGGATCTGATCAAACGAAAAGAATCGTTGAAGCCCTATCCCCGATATGAGGCAAAATGGACGGCTCCTTGTTATTCCGCATGTCCGACAGGGATCAACATTCCGGCATTCATTGAATTGATCAAGGAATACAACCCTGCCGAATCAATTAAAATGATCAGAGAATCCAGCCCCATGGTATCTTCTCTGGGCCGGGCTTGTTTTCATCCCTGTGAGAAAAACTGCCGCAGGGTAAATGTGGAAGGTGCGATTTCCATCTGCAAACTCAAACGGTTTGTCTGGGATTATGAGGATTCGCATATCACGCCTAAAATCGAAAATCCCGGCAAGCATACCCGAAAAGAAAAGGTGGCGGTTATCGGCGCCGGGCCGGCCGGATTATCAGCCGCGTATTATCTCGCACTGAAGGGATATATGGTGACTATTTTTGAATCCCTGCCTGTGCCGGGCGGTATGGTAGGCGTCGGTATTCCTTCGTACCGCATACCCAAAGACGTGCTGCAAAGAGAGGTGGATTTCATTGAAGCCATGGGTGTGGAAATAAAGTATAATACCCGGATTGGGAAAGATATAACGATAAAGGATCTTCAGGAACAAGGCTATCAGGCATTTTTTCTGTCTACCGGTGCGCATATTTCCAGAAAAATGGGTGTGGAGGGAGAAGATGAAGGGTACACTGGTTTTCTCCGGGGGGTTGATTATCTGAGGGAATGTGTCCTTGAAAACACCTATGATATGAAAGGCAAACAGGTGCTTGTGGTCGGAGGCGGTAACGTGGCTATGGACTGCTGCCGGTCGGCTGTCCGAATGGGGGCCGGGGAGGTTACGATTGTTTATCGCCGGAGTAAAAACGAACTGCCGGCAGATCCCCATGAAGTTCATGATTCTGAAATTGAAGGCGTAAACTATAAGTTTTATACAGCCCCAAAAGCCATTACCGCGAAAAACGGCATGGTCACCGGCCTGGAATGCCTCCGCATGGAACTTGGAAGTCCTGATGAAAGCGGCAGAAGAAGACCGGTGCCGGTTGAGGGGTCCGAGTTTGTTATCCCGGCAGATATCATCATCCAGGCGATCGGTCAGGAATGTGACCTGTCGGTTTTACAGGGGGTTGACGGTGTTCAGGTGACCCGATGGCAGACGATCAAGGCCAATCCGGAAACCTTTCAGACCGATGTCCCATGGATTTTCACCGGAGGAGATGTGCATAACGGGCCGTTAACCATTGTGGATGCCTGTGGTAATGCAAGGCGGGCTGCTGAAAGTATGGAACAGTATCTTGGCAATACACCGGTCGGGCTTTCGATACCTGAAAAAATGGACAATTTTTTTAAGAAATTGGGAGTATTTCAGGTTAATGAGAAGGTTGGGGAAATTCCCGGTCTGGAAAGAATGCCCATGCCGACCATCGATAGGGAAGAACGGGTAAGAAGTTTTACCGAGGTCGAGACGGGATATACGCTGAAACAGGCCATAGATGAAGCTTCTCGCTGCATGAGGTGCTTTCAGGTAGGAATGGTGGCGCTCGAAAAAAAAGTGTAAGATCTGTCTGATTCATGAGTGGGATTGATCTGGTTCAGGGAGCTTGCGTTATTCAGGCTCCCTGTTGTATTTCAGATCCTCGTCCAGGCGATTCTTCATGGATGCCTTTTTTGCCATCCAGCGCCGGATTTTAAAGACAATGTATACAATAACCACTATGGAAACCAGAAGCAAAACAAGCTGAATTCCTTTTGCTACCTTCAGGATTTGATCAATGTATTCACCGCCGTAATACGCACCCAGCACAATCAAAGGAATGCTGATCAAAGCCGCTAATGAATCAAAAAGGAAGAATTTCCAGAATTTGGTTTTCAGGGCACCACCGGAGAAAAATATGGTGGCGCGAAGACCCGGGAGAAAGCGGGCGAAGAAAAATATCTTGTCATGATATTTGTCAATGATCGCGGTGGCTTTCTGTATATGTTCGGGTTTGATGAGTCTGGATACAACCCTGTGCCTTAATAATGAATAGCCTGTTCTTTTCCCGATCATGAAGATGCAGCAGTCGCCCAGAAGCACGCCGATAAAAGCGATAGGAAGAAATATGCGTATATCGATGTAACCGGAGTAAGCCAGATAGCCACCGGATATCAGAATCACATCCTCGGGCAGGGGCAGTCCGAATCCGCAGAGAAGAAGTATCCCCGTCAGAATAAAATAAACAGCAAGCGGATTTGCAACAGACGAAAATATATTCACGATATAATCAAAAATCATTTTAACCCTGTTCTTTGTATCTTAAAATATCCGATAATTCAGATAAAAATTTCAATTTTATCCATGTGGGAATGGTATGGAAAAGATGCATAGTACTTATGGATAAAAAATTGATACAGCAGTACACCGGTCAAGCTGCCCAATATATCTGCCGTCACATCATATAGATCTGCGACCCTGTCTGGAGTAAAATATTGATGAATTTCATCGCTGATCCCATACAGGGAAGCCAGTGCAATCCCAAGAATCATTGAATATCCCTGGAACCGGCTGGAATCTCTTTCCCGGACAGCCCGGAAAAACAGAATCCCCAGCAGCCCATAGACAAAAAAATGTATCAGTTTATCCAGAAACAGTATTCCGGGAATGGACTCCGGATATGGATTGGAAGACATAATAAAAATCAGGGTGCAGAGCAGAATCACCGGCACCCAGTATAAAAAGAAACGATTTTTAAAAACCCTGTCGATAATTAAAAAATCTCCAGTTCCAAATTTCTTTGCCGGATATGTCCGCGAACGCGTGAAAAAAAATCTTCCATGGGAATACCGTAGGTCACCTTTCCATCCAGGGTACGGATCGACAGGTTTCCGGATTCTTTTTCTTTTTCTCCGATGGTCAGGATCAATGGAATCTTGTTGATCTGCGCATCCCGGATTTTTTTGTTCAGACTCTCGGCCCTGTCATCCATTTCAGTACGTATTCCGTTTTTTTCAAACTGTTTTTTCAGATCACCGGCATACGAAGCCAGATCATCATTGATGGGCAGAAGAACCGCCTGGACCGGCGCCATCCAGAGTGGGAATTTGCCGGCAAAATGTTCGGTCAGGATACCGAAAAAACGCTCAATGGAACCATAAACCACCCGATGGATCATGATCGGACGGTGCTTTTCATTATCTTTCCCGATATAGGAAAGGTCGAACCGTTCCGGCAGGGACATATCAAGCTGGATCGTCCCGCACTGCCAGGTTCTGCCCAGGGCGTCTTTGATATGGATATCGATTTTCGGGCCGTAAAAAGCACCATCCCCTTCGTTGGTTTGGTATTTTCTCCCATAGGTTTCCAGTGCCCCCTTCAGACCGCTGGTGGCTTTTTCCCATTGTTCATCCGATCCAATGGATTTGGCCGGGCGGGTTGACAGCTCCAGATGAAACTCAAGTCCGAATGTGCCGTATATCCGCTCAACCAGTTTCAATACGCCCAGAATTTCCGATTCAATCTGGTCCGGGGTCATGAAAATATGGGCATCATCCTGATGGAAAGCGCGAACCCGGAAAAGGCCGGACAACACGCCGCTGAGTTCATGCCGGTGTACCAGCCCGATTTCCGCTGAACGCAGGGGCAGATTTTTATAGGAGTGCTGAGTTTCCGCATACAGCATCATACCACCGGGGCAGTTCATGGGTTTGATCGCATACTCGGTCTGATCAATCTCCGAGGTATACATATTCTCCCTGTAATTTTCCCAGTGACCGCTTTTTTCCCAGAGATTCCGGTTCAGCATAATCGGTGTTTTGGTTTCCACATACCCGGCTGCCCGGTGTTCTTCTCTCCAGTAATCCAGCAGGGCATTCCAGACCTCCATCCCTTTGGCATGGAAAAAAGGCATGCCTGCGGCTTCTTCATGAAAACTGAAAAGACCGAGTGCCGGGCCAACCTTACGATGGTCCCGTTTTTTTGCTTCTACGATCAGATGAAGATGCTGTTTCAGCTCTTTATTATCAAAAAAAGATATACCGTAAATCCTTTGTAATTGAGCTTTGGTCTGGTCTGCTCTCCAGTAAGCACCGGAAACCTTCATGAGTTTGAAAGCCTTGATCATCCCGGTATGGGGCAGGTGAGGACCCCGGCAGAGGTCGGTAAAATCTCCCTGTTGATAAAAAGAAATCGTTCCATCCTTCAGCTCCGAGATCAGTTCCGTCTTATAGGGCTCATTTTTATACGCTTCAAGGGCCTCCTGTTTGGAAACCTCCCTTCGTTCAAAAGGGAGCTTTGCCTTGATTATTTTTTCCATTTCCGCTTCGATCTGGGGAAAATCATCCTCAGAAACCGGCGGCATATCAATATCATAGTAAAACCCTTCCTCAACAGTAGGGCCGATGGTGAGCTTGGCATCCGGATACAGCTTTTGAACAGCCTGGGCCATCACATGGGCAGTGCTGTGCCGCAGGATGCCGATGGCTTCCTTGTCCCGAGTTGTGATCAGACGAACCGATGCATCCTGGTCAATGACCCTGTTCAGGTCCAGCATTGTATTGTTGATCTCAATGGCAACACAGTTTCTTGCAAAACCTTCTGAAATATTCTGAGCAATTTTCATACCGGTCGGCGGTGTTTCAAATTGCTTTATACTTTGGTCTGGAAGTGTTATGTTAATCATAATAATTATTCACCGGTTTTTTAAATGTTGATGATGGTCAGGCCTGTAAGTTTATGGAAAACAGCGTAAGTGGTCAAGTGAAAAAGAGAGATATGACAGAATATGTTTATTGAAAACCCAGAATTCAGATTCCGGATTATTGATACGGAACAAAGCCTGCAGGATATCTTACCCCAGCTTGAAAAAAGCAGTTACCTGTCCGTGGACCTGGAGGCGGATTCCATGTTTAATTTCCGGGAAAAAGTCTGTCTGATTCAACTGGCGGTTCCAAAAATAAACCTGGTTGTAGACCCGTTTAAAATAAACAGCCTGGAACCATTAAAGCCATTGTTTCTGAATCAGGAGATTCAGAAGATTTTTCATGGAGCGGATTATGATATCCGTTCCCTGTATCGGGATTTTGGTTTTGAGATCAACAACCTGTTTGATACGGAACTGGCCTGCCGGTTTTTGGGTGCCAATGAAACCGGCCTGGATGCGGTTCTCAGGGAGCGGTTTGACATTCATCTGGATAAGCGTTTCCAGCGTAAAGACTGGTCAGACCGGCCGTTATCCGAAGAGATGGTGGAATATGCCGCTCGGGATGTTGTTCATCTGCATGCCCTTGCCGGATTGCTTCAGGATGAACTGAAGCGGAAAGGGCGGTATGACTGGGTGGTTGAGGAATGCGGAATTTTAAGCAAGGTAAGGCCGGCCATGACCAATACCGAAGCGCTCTTTTTAAAATTCAAAGGCTCGGGCCGTCTGGACCGCAGAAGTCTGTCGGTTCTGGAACAACTTCTTCAGCTCCGGATCCGGATTGCCGAGAAAAAAAATCGGCCTGTTTTTAAAATTATGTCCAGCCGGGCTCTCCTGAGACTTGCCAATGAAAAACCAAAAACCGTTATGGATCTTCAAAAAAAGGATTTTTTAAGTGACCGGCAGACCAATATGTTCGGGGAATCGGTTATTGCCGCTGTACAAAAAGGAATGGAGGTTTCTGAAAAGGATCTTCCGGTTTATCCACGAAAAAAAGCGCCGGTAATGGGGCCGGAAATTCCCGGGAGAGTCAAGGCCATTAAAAAATGGAGAGACCAGCTTGCGGAAGAACTCCATATGGATCCGGCCATGCTGTTCAACAGAGCGCTGATGACGGCGATAGCCATAAAGCGGCCGGATAATCTGATAAGCCTGGGAGAAGTGGATGGAATCCGGAACTGGCAGGAAAAAGAGTTCGGGAAAGAGATTCTTAAAATTCTGAGCCATCAAAAATAATCTGTTTTCGAAAAAGGGACGATTCCATGGAAGAAAAAATTTCATTTCAGTCCGGAAAATTGAAGATAGAGGGGCTGATCGGGAAAGGCGTACATCCGCGCGGCGTTGTCATCACCCATCCGCATACGCTTTTTGGCGGGGATATGTATAATGTGGTTGTTGAATCCCTGGTAAAGGTTTATCAGCGGAAAGGGTTTACAACCCTGCGGTTTAATTTCAGAGGCGCAGGAAGGAGCGAAGGGAGTTTTGATCAGGGGAGAGGAGAACAGGCCGACGTGTTGTCAGCCATAGCCTATCTGAAAGAACAGCATGGGATTCATGATCTGGATCTGACCGGGTACTCTTTTGGCGCCTGGGTCAATGCACTTGCATCCTCCAATACAACCCATGTCAACCGGCTTGTCATGGTCGCACCGCCTGTTGCATTCATCGATTTTAAAGATGTGGAAGTTCTTCCCAGACTTTTTCTGGTTGTAAGCGGAGAAGAGGATGAATATGCTCCGCCATCCTTTATCAAAGGATTGCTGCCAAAGTGGAATCCTTCTGCCAGGCTTGACACTATTGAGGGAGCAGACCATTTTTTTTTCGGAATTTCGACCGCACTGGAGTCCATACTGAATGAGCGGTTATAACAGGAGGAAGAATCTTCTGATGAGATTCTACTGGATTGTATTTCTGGTCTTTTTGTTTATCCCCATGCCGATAGCTGCAAATGAGGCAGCAAAAGATACGTCAGCAGAAGAAGAACCGGGCAGGGTGCGGCCGGATCTGTTTGAAGACAGCCTGTTTGGTCATGAGCCGGTCTATCTTATTTTTGGTTCTGATCCAACGCATTCCAAATTTCAGCTCAGCTTCAAATATCGTTTTCTCAATCTTGGGGAAGGATCAACCCACCGCTGGGACAAGCTTGAAAATCTCTATTTTGGATATACACAGACCACATACTGGGATCTGGAATCCAGTTCCGCTCCGTTTGTGGATTCCAGTTATAAACCAGAGCTGTTTTTTTATTGCAGTGATATCCCCCAGACCTGGATTCCCGGTATCACACGATTGGGGCTGCAAACCGGCTTTCATCATGAATCCAATGGCCGGGACGGAGATGCCAGCCGGGAGGTCAATATTTTTTATGTCAAACCCATGTTCACTTTCGGGGATCTGACTGGCTACCATTTTATTTTTTCTCCAAATGTTTGGGTTCATCTGGGAAATCCGTCTGATAATATCGAAGATTACAGAGGTTTTTTTGATCTGGGGCTGTCATATGGTATTCGGGATGGACTTCTTGTATCTTCAAGCCTGAGAAAAGGGATCAGTGCAGGCAGGGGAAGCATTCAGATGGATTGTTCCTATCCCATGAACAGGATGTTCACCGGAAAGCTGAATTTTTATCTGCTTGCCCAGTTCTATTCCGGCTATGGCGAAACTCTCCTGTATTACGACCAGCGGTATACCTTTTTTCGGATCGGTTTTGCAGTGTATCGTTGATGGTGCGAACGCTTTGTAACCCATCCATCAAAAAAACGGAATAGAGATTCAGGCAGTGGATGGGGAGGAAAGAAGCCATGAATAGGCCGGTTGAACGGTTACGCCATCCATCAAGTTAGCGGGTATCCCATCTCGGGTAAGAGTCAACAGCAGTTTTTGAGCATCCGGATATCGATCTCCTGCCGCCACAAGAGCGCGCAGTTCGCGTTCAGCGGTTTCCGGGGCGGTAGCATCCGCGCAGATCTGGATCAGCTCAGTTTCGCCGGATGGATACCGGGCCAGGAAATCCACTTCAAATCCCTGAGGAGTCTTCACGTAGGTGACTTCAGCCCGTCGTCGCTCCAACTCCACCAGCACAGCAGTTTCAAGAGCGTGCCCCATATTGGCGCGTCCAGTTCGGTCAAACACCGGGATCAGCCCTGGGTCCACTGGATAGGCCTTACGGGGATTCACCATGCGCTGACGTTCGGAATCCGTATTCATCCAAACCGTCCGCACCAGAAAACAGTCCTGCAGATGCCCCATGAGCTGGTGCACAGTGTCCTTGGATATGGCAAGCCCTTGGGATTTTAAGGCTCCATAAAATTTTTCCACACTGAACAACCCCGCTGCATTTCCCAGCAGATGACGCACCAGCCATCGAAGTCCGGCCACATTGCTGACATGATGACGTTCCACCACATCCCTCAGCATCGCCACATCCACGTAATCCCGTAACAATTGATACCGCGTAGCCGTGTCCATCCCCTGTACCTCGGGAAATCCGCCTGTTGTCAGGTAATCGATAAATTTCCTTTCCAAAGTAGACCGGGCCCGACCATTTAGAAAATCCGGTTGGTCTGGTATGGTATGTCCGTTGTGTTGCAGAGCCTCCGCAAAGCTGAAGGGGTGCATCACCACTTCCCAGGCTCGACCCCTCAGGGCTGTAGCAATTTCACGGGAAAGAAGTGCAGCGGATGATCCGGTTAGAAACAACTCCACTTTTTCAGAATCCAGAAGCCTTCGTATAAATTTTTCCCAGCCCGGCACCACCTGGATTTCGTCAAAGCACCAGGTAACGGTTTGGCTTCCCCGGAATGCGGGAAACCGGCGGAAATAATCCTCCACCAGGGGATGGAGATGCTCCGCCGTCATTCCCGCCAGCCGTTCATCTTCAAAGTTGATGTAGGGAAGGCATTGCCTGTCTGCGCCACCGGAAAGAAGCTCCCGCCGGATTTGGTGAAGAAACATGGTTTTGCCGGCCCGGCGCATCCCCACGACAGCGGTTGCTTTGCCGGGAATCCGCACAGCCCCGAACACCTGCCGTGACGTTCCAATGGGGAGGGGGGATGCCAGGGAATCGGACAGCTTTTCGCTGAGTCTTGCCTGAAATCGATGGGTATCCTGAATATTCATATGGTTAATTTATCCTTTTTTAAAGGAGAATATAGCTTATAATTCTTCCGATGAAAAGGATAAAGTGCTTTTTCAATTTTTTATAGGAAAACAGTCAAAGGGATTTTGTCTATCGTAAGGCCGTTCAGTTGGGCGCAGTTCACTTTCGATCCAGAGCCTTTCTGACTTTATTTTCAAGGTCTTTTCTGGAAAATGGTTTATGGAGAAAGGCATCCGGCTGCTCAGAAGGGCAGTCTTCCATGACTTTCCCCTCATCATACCCGCTTGTCAGAATCACCGGGATGCGGGGTGAAATATTGCGTATGGCTGTCAGCGTCTCCCAGCCGTTCATACGCGGCATGGTCAGATCGCAAATCACGCACTGGATTTCATCCTTGTGCCGGCGGAACACCTCCACAGCTTCCGCCCCGTCTTTTGCTTCAAGAACCGTCATGCCCATGGATTCAAGCATGGCCATAACCATCATGCGCACGCTTGTCTCGTCTTCAACCAGCAATACCTTACAGGCTCCTTCCATGGCCGGAATTTTGCGCTCTTTCTCCGGAGGAGCGGGAAGTTCTTGTTCCGAAACCGGCAAAAAGACGCAAAAGATACTTCCCCGGCCAGGCTCGCTCGTAACCGTTATGGCCCCATTGTGCGACCTTACAATTCCAAGAACCACGGGCAGGCCAAGCCCCCGGCCGGTGAACTTGCTTGAAAAAAACGGATCAAAGAGATTCCCGATATACTTACCTGAGATCCCACAGCCTGTGTCTGCCACCTCCAGGCATGCATAGGTGTTATTTTTTGGCTGCCAGCCGATGGGAAACCGGCGCAGGAGAGGGATATCCATGGCAAAAACTTTTTTAACGCTCAGGCGGATAGAGCCTTCGCCGTTATGATTAATGGATTCCCAGGCATTGGTAGTCAGGTTTTTCAGGATCTGTTGAATCTGGTTTTTGTTTCCGATGATGATCGGACCCGGGGAGGGGAAATCGGCTTCCATGATTATTTTTTTTGGATGAGCTGCCTCAAGCATTGGCCAGATCAGGCGGCAGGCCTCGCAGATATCCATCGGTTCCCGGCTGGTGACTGTCTGCCCCAGGTAAGTCAACATCAGATTGCTTACCTCTGCTGCTTTGCGGGCGGCTGTCATGGCTTCGGTCAGGTTATCGGCCGATACGTTATTTTGGGGCAGGTCTTCCAGGGCTATCTCCAGATTGCCGATCACCACCGCAAGCTGATTGTTAAAATGGTGGGCGATCGCCCCGGCCATACGGCCCAGGCTTTCGGCTTTCTGGATCTGGAGTTGTGCTTTTTCCACTGCTGCCAGCTTTCGTTCTTTGATCGTTTGAATTCCATGCAGGAAGGCTATGGTCTGGTCTATATCATCCTGACTGTAGTCTTTGACCCGGTTTGCCACAGCCGCAACCACAGTTATTTTGCCATTGACAAGAAGGGGAGCCACCAAGAGGTTTTTCAGTGATACATGCCCTTTGGGGAGTCCCTTTTTTGCATCATGCGGGGCGTTATAGTTATTCAGGATAAGCGGCGCTCTGCGTCTTACCGCTTCGGCCCATACGCCGGATTCCCTGATGACAAAGCAGCTCGGCTTGTCTGCCACCGAGCAACCGGCCATCGCCTCTCCGGACCAGCCATGTATGGTCATGACAGACTCATCCTCGTTGATAAAACCGTAAAACGCGTACTCACTTTCGGTCATCTGTGTGATCGATTTAAGGATCTCTTCAACGGCCATCCTCTCATCAACATTATCCAGGGAAGAAATCGTATAGAGTGCCTGGAGCTTCATGTTGGCGGTCTTCAGCTCAGACTCAGCTTTTTTGCGTTCAGTATTTTCCGTTCTTAACTCCTCTGTCCTTTTTGCCACACGCTGTTCCAGTTCGTCGTGCGCCTGTCGCAGATTCTCTTCTGCCTGTCTTTGCGCGGTGATGTCATGAAAAACACAGTGGGTCTGCTGAAAATCGCCTTTGTTATCCCTGCCTATTTTGCCGGTAAAAGAAACCAGAATCATGTCTCCGTTTTTTTTGACCATTTCAAACTCAACCCCCAGAACTTCGCCGATGGACTTAAACCGCGGAAAATTTTCTTTGAAATGACTCCGCCAGTCCGGATGCA
>CAMBQS010000038.1 GCA_945870015.1 Desulfocicer vacuolatum DSM 3385 | reverse complement strand
TGAAATGCACTCCAGAACCCATGACTCACATGAATTCCAACCACCAGCATGGCCGCGACATAAATTCCAACATAGATGGGATCGGAGAACGCATTTTGAACGATCTGAAAAATCGTTGTATTGGTTTTATCTACAAAATGGAAATTCATGAGATGAAAAATAACAAACAGAAGTACCAAAAAACCAGTGTAGGGCATGGTGCTGGAACCGATTGTCCGGCCACCCGCACTTCTTTTCATTATATATCTTTGAGGCCGTGCCTTAAAATTTCCCCAAAAAAGCAATGTGCCGCTCAAGATATGTACCATCGCAAAAACCAGAAGCCCGATTTCCGCAACCGTCAGAATCGGGCCAAGTGAATGCAGATGCCCGGCGTAGGAATTAAATGCATCTTTTCCCCCATAGATCGTCAGGTTCCCTGCAAGATGACCGAAAAGAAAAACACAAAAACCCAGTCCGGTCAGTGCCATTAACAATTTTTTTCCAATGGAAGATTCAATAATATCAAACAGCCATTTCATTTTATACCCCATAGCATCAAAATTATTTTTTTCCTGTTATCGGCATCGCTCACAAAAAACCGCTTTACCAGAATGCCGAAACATTGTTACCGAATTTTCATAATATCCTATATTATTTTCAGGAATCCCAAGATAAACTGGATCTCTCCATTTTTTAATATCCAATATATCATTTTTACATATTGATGGTTCTGTATTTCTCTCAAAGTTATTTTTTCGTCTACCATAACAGTAACATTGTTACTAATCCCTTTATTCTGATATGTCAAGAAAATTTTTCTGCCACCAATGATCCCATCCAACATCCCTGATCCCTTCCGCAATTCTCTTTCCAGCATCGGTTTTCAGCCGGTTCTCCACAGCGTCTAACCATCTGGATGCAGGAGTAAACCCTCTATCCAACATTGATTTTAAATCCAGAACAAACGCCAACTGATCTGCATCATGAGCCAGTTTCGACTCTGCTGTTTCACCTGCATTAAACTCTTCCACAAGCGCTTTGACTGAGCTGCCAAAAAACAGCCCTTCCGTTACATGATGGATTGCTTTTTTTTCATCCGCACAAACATACTGTTTCTGAACCATGTCCAGATCACCCGTGCGCGCCTCTGCCAGATCATGCAACAAGCCCATGGTAATCAACTTGAGAGCATCAACACCGGGAACCATCTGAGCCAAAACATACCCGATAAAACAAACCAGAAAGGAATGCTCGGCCACAGTCTCATTTCCCATACCTAAAAAGCGGTATCCGGAGCGCCGGATCTCTTTTAGCATTCTGGCTTCAAAAAGCAGATTCACAATCGTTTTTATTTCAATCATCCTGCTGAATCCTCCTGATCTCCGTCTGTTCCGGCATATCGATACCATGACAATGATTCAATCATTGTCTCCTGTTTTTGAATTCAACGCCGGTGTTATGATCCATGTAAAAATAAAGATAATACGCTCAAAAGCTTGACAGATAATTGTCATAAAGGGTATGAAATGCTTACTTCAATACACTTTAATAATATTCACCAAAAATAGGGGCCAATTATGCTTTCCAAAATCCGATTCAATTTTATAACAGCAGTATGCGCATATGTCTTGTTATTTCTATCATTTCAACCATGCACAGCATCGGAGGAAGGGACCACATCGGAAATCGAGCAAAAAACTGTTTTTTATTACACTGTAAAAAAAGGGGATACACTCTGGGATATTTCCAATCACTTTTTTAAGACCCCCCTGGCATGGCCTGAACTATGGTCAAGAAATAACCAGGTGATGAATCCACATCTGATTTATCCGGGAGACCGTCTTCGCATCTATAAAAAAGACGGTGTAATCTCCATAACCAAGGTTCCTGCTGAAACTGTTCAAGAGGCAATCCCTGCAAAAATCCAGGAACCACCGGCACCGCCGGCAGAAACAACCGGGCAACCCGAAGAAGATACCTTTGTTGAAAAACAACTGGAAATCGAACGACCATACTTCCCGTATACCCAGATTGACAGAATCGGATTCATAAAAAAGGAGCCCGTCTCTGCCCATGCCATTATATTTAAAGTTAAAGGTGGAAAATCACTGATCAGTGAAGATGATATTGTTTATTTAAAACAAAAAGATACTGTAACTCCGGCGCTGATTCCCGGTACCCTGTATGCCGTTATTGAAATGCAAAAAGAGCCGGTAAAGGACAATGTCACAAATCAGTATATCGGCATACAGCACAATATCAAAGGAATCGTTGAGCTCACTGAAATCTTGCAAAAAGACCCAATGATAGCGGAAGCCCGCGTCTCGAAAACATTTACTGCAATTAGCGTTGATGACATCCTGATCCCATATAAGAAACGCTCGCCCAAAATAACATTGACGGAAAGCCCGGCTGGTCTGGATGGTAAAATCATCACAAATGAAAGCAACAAAAAAATCTTTGCTAAAGGAGACGTTGCTTTTATTAATAAGGGAGATCTTGATGGCGTAATGCCTGGTCAACATTACAGCATATATAAAAAAGAAGAGTTAGATGATTTTGTCAAAAAAATCGATGTCGGCTCTCTAATTGTATTACATACAGAAAACGAGACCGCCACTGTTTTAATAACAAAATCAAAGGATGCGATAGTGCCGGATATGGGTATCTGTACCTCTTTGAAATAATGGCAACGTAATTGAAAAACGGTCAGTACACTTTTTTTACATATAATAAGGAATCTTTTTTCATACAATATTATGTAATTTTATACACACCCGTTTGGGTTTTCCTCTATTACTCTTTAAAAACCGGCTACGGGCGATTCGTACAAATATTTTTGTTTATGGCATAAAATATGCTATATTCCAAAGCGATTGTTGTAATCTCTTTTTCATCATCACCTCCTTTTAAAGCAGAAGCAGCATTTGCTGCTTCTGCTTTTTCCTTTTCCGACAAAGAACGTCTTTGAACTCGTGATAAGAATCTCTTTATGATAAATCAAGAACAGTCCGGATCGTTCCGGCCAGATCCTTCAAGACAAAAGGCTTCATAAAAAAATCGCGTATTCCGGAGGCGGAAGCTTTTTCTTCTGTCATCAACTCGCTATACCCTGTGCAGAGAATGACTGGCATGTCCGGCTTTATTTTCATAATCTCTTTTGCAAGAACATCTCCTGTCATTTGCGGCATTGTCATATCGGTTATCACTAGATCAAAATTATCCGGGTTGTTCTTGAATGCCTCTACCGCCTCAACCGGCGATGTACGGGCAACCACCTGATAACCAAGGCGCTCCAACATACTGCTGCCAAGCTCAACCAGCACTTTTTCATCATCGATAAACAGAATCCTCTCATTCCCAGTTGGCAATGGTGTATTGCCGCTACTCTTAGGATCAATGTGGGCTTCAATTTTTGGAAAAAGAATCTCAAATTTTGTTCCAACCCCCTTGTCGCTATGAACACGTATCGTCCCCCCATAAGACTTGACAATGCCATGAACGACAGCAAGACCCATACCCGTCCCCTTGCCCTGTTCTTTTGTCGTAAAATAAGGCTCAAAAATCCTCTTGATGATTGCCGGATCTATGCCTTTGCCCGTGTCGCTTACAATAAGCTTGATATATTTACCCGGTTCTATATCATATTTTTTGCCATCATCCATTACCTCATCATCTTCAAGAGCAACCAGCAACTCCCCCTTATTTTCCATGGCATGCGCTGCGTTGGTGCATAAATTCATTAAAATTTGATGCACCTGTGTTGGATCTGCCATAATATTGCCGTGAACAGAATCAATTTTCACCCGAAAGTCAATGGTTGCCGGAAGAGAAGCACGGAGAAGGTTTAACGCTTCTGTTATGATTTTATCAATTTTCATGGGGATTCGATTTTGTTCTTTCTGGCGGCTGAAAGTGAGAATCTGTTTAACGAGGTCTTTGGCCCGCATTCCTGCAAACATCACCTGCTGGAGATAATTATAATGGACTGAATCTTCCGGCACATCCATCATCATCATTTCAGAATATCCCATCATCGCACCTAAAATATTATTGAAGTCGTGAGCGATTCCCCCGGCAAGCGTGCCAATGGCTTCCATTTTCTGAGACTGCATCAACTGAGATTCTAGCCGCTTCCGATCGGACATGTCCCGTAACATCATCAATATGCCTGCCGGCTTCCCTTCATGATCATCGAAACAAGAAACACTGATGTTTACATCCAGCAGATCGCCTTCTTTCGTATAACGCTTTGTTTCATACTCATTGAATGATTTTTTGTTCTTAATCAAATCCGTAAAAATGGACTGTAGCGCATGATGCTCTGATAAGGGAACAAACTTTGCTTCCATCTCAGCGGTTTCTGCCGCAGCCCATTTAAAAATGGAAGTAAAGGCAGGGCTGACATATGTAATCTTCCTCTCAACATCATAAATAATGATTGGATCAGCAGACGAATGGATAAGAGAACGATATACTTTCTCTGCCTTTTTGGATTCCTCATACAGTTTTCGATACTCTTTTTCCCTTCTTTTCAGTTCCATATCCTGCGAATGAATCTGATCCAGCATTTCATTGAACGCCTCTGACATGGTACGGAACTCATCATCATATAGAGAACATACTCGAACCGTGTAGTCTTTTTGTTCGGAAACGATCTTGGCTGTATTGACCAGACCTGATACAGGCGCAAAGAGCATAGTTTGAAATTGTTTGAGAACCATGAACACGATGATAAATGAGACGGCAAACAGTAATAACAAAAGAATCGGTTGAAAAACATTCGATCTGAAAACATGGATTGTGATTAAGAAAAGACTGGAAAAAAACAAGAACAGGAGGCTAATCAAAGCAGCGAGGATGAGGGTCTTGATTTTTAAAGGCAGACTGTTGAACCGGATATTCATTAAGCCTCCATGGGCAATAAAATAATCACCTGGAAGTGCTGCAAATATTTTTTAAAACCATTATTACTGAGGTATTTGCTGAGTGCTTGGAAATGAAATTTTGAAAGTTTAAAAATCTGACTCAAGCCATTTTTAGGCTATCATCGAATTGATTCAGAATAGTAAATGCAGCCCCATTTTTCAAGAAAAAAATCAATTTCACCCAATTGTTTGTAAAATCTGAGAATGAATACAATAGCGATTTTCAATCATTTATACTCCGATGTCGCTGTTATCCATCATTTTTTATTTGATCCAGTATCCCGGGAAGATACGTAAAAAGATAATCCACATCCCTTTGGGTTGTCTGGAGACCAAAACTAAAACGGATAATCCCATATCGATCCGTATCAACCCCAATTGCTTTAATAACCGAAGAGGCTTCCTTGCTCCCGGAGCTGCATGCCGATCCCGCAGAAACGTATATTCCGATTTGATTAAGGCTTAACAAAAGAGCGCCACTATCTATATCCGGGAATCCGATATTAAGGTTTGTTGGAATGCGCTGTTTTAACGATCCATTCAGGATACAATCCGGACAATATCGGTTAAGCTGATCCAGAAAATAATCCCTGATTTCTTGAATCCTTTTCATTTCGGATTTCATTTCCATATGAGCAAGCTTCGCAGCCTTGCCAAAAGCGATAATATGCCCTACATTTTCTGTTCCGGCGCGATTATTGAATTCCTGACTCCCTCCATGAATTAACGGCACCAATGAAACCGTTTCATCAAGATAGAGCGCTCCTATACCTTTTGGCGCATAAATTTTATGCCCGGAAAGAGACATCATTGTTATCCCCATCTCTTTCGGGAAAAGATCGATTTTACCAAACGCCTGAATGGCATCCACCATAAAAGGCACTTCTGCAAGTCTACAGATTTCACCGATTTCAGCAATTGGATTCAGGGTACCAATCTCATTATTCACTGCCATGAGGGAAACCAGAACCGTGTCTGACCGAAGTGCTTCCTTCACAGCGTCGGCTGTTATCAAACCCTTCTGGTCCGGATCCAGAAACGTGATATCAAATCCGAACATGCCGAGAAACTGAACCGGCTCAATGATTGAAGGGTGCTCGATCTGGGAAGTGATAATATGCCCTTTGGTTTCAATATATTTGAATCCAATTCCTTTTACAGCAAGATTATTCGCTTCTGAACCACTGCCTGTAAATATAACTTCAGAGTGTTTTACCTTTAAGCAATCCGCAACTTCTTGACGGGCGTTCAGAATCGCATCAAATGCTTTTTTGCCCAGAGATGTGCTGCTGGAAGGATTACCATACCCTGTTTTGCTGTTATAATAATCTGTTAGAATCTTAACAACCTCTTTACGAACATATGTGGTTGCATTGTAATCAAGATAAACCTCCCGATCTTCATCCACTTTAACATCTGCAATCGGTTTGCATAAATCATTAACAGACTGAATTGGAATACCTACCCATGTATATACTGAATTCAGGCCATGTGGAAAAAGCCTTTCCAGATCTTCTTTTGTTGCACCGGTATATCGTTCAATATTCCGATACATGGGGCCCACACGATGTTTTTCATAATAGTTATATACAAATTCCAAAATCCGTTTGTGCATATCCGTCAGGTTGATCCCGGTACGCCTCGCCATCTGGTTGATAAATGTTTTTACATAATTATTCAGCATATTGATCCAAAAATTCACCCTCAGTCATGAACAGGCTCCCGGGTATTGGTGAAATGGGAACCCTGTACGGGAATCCTTCATCCCTTTTGATACTTCCAGAAAAATGGAATAAGGCATGCCCATCCCCATCCGATCCCCTTCATACTGTGCGATCAACCTTGCCCCAAGACAATAGGTTGATACATTCATCTCCTGGGTAAGATAGGGACGCACAATCAAATCCGAATTGACAACCCGCAGCCCCCCCATGTTGGCGATCACTCTTTTCCCAGTATTATATTGGTATGCCTGAATAATCCGTGTCAGTTCAACCGGACGGACACTCAACAAAACAACATCCGGTATAAGATTCTCTTCATTAAAATCATATGGGAAAAAGAAAACCGCCTGAGTATCCGGGGGTTGGATGGCCATCATCTGGCTGACCGCCAATTTTGCAGTCTCAACATCTTTATAGCGCCCTGCATCTTCCTTACCAAAAAGAGCGAATTCTTCACGTCCCGAAGCCTTGCAAGCATACACCTTTCCACTCGTGAAATCCATAGGACTAGGAGGTTGAAAATCATCTGTTTTTTTATAATTTTCTTTCATGATATCAATGTACACCCTGGCCCCCCCGAGGGGTTCTTCCTCATCCTTCCCAACCAGTCCAAAAGTTATGGCCGCAGCAACACATCCAATCGTCTCCCGGGTAAGACACACCCCGTCACCGAGTCCTGCCTGTTTGGCTGCCTGACAGCTTGTAATCGTTACCCCTTGTGGCCGGCAGTTCAGCACGGTTTTCGGTATGATGTCGTTCCCCCTGAAAAATTTTACCGCTGTAAACGGGATCTGCAACCCTGGTACGCCCATATTCTCTATCATACAATCATAAGCTCTTCTCAGATCCGACATATAACCCTCCTTTTTTTCAATCAATACCCTGCTTTTTTGTTATATGGGTGCGTTTCAAATAAATCCACGACACCATGACACTTGCAGGCGGTACTGAGCAGAATCGGCCCCTTGCTCGTTTTAACAAGCTCAAGCGCATGATAGAGATCTTCCGGCCGATAGCCGCCTATTCCCGGAAAGATCTGTTGACTTTGTATGACAATCGTCGAAAAACCATCTATCTTTTCCGTTTCAATTTTCTGATACAACAGATACGGCCGGGCTTTTTTCCGGACTGTGCAAATATGATCCAAAGCAGGACAATCTTCCGGACACAAAAAATCGGCAAGGCTTGTAAAGAATCTTCCCTTATCTCCCCTGATTGTGTTCGGGAATTGTTTCACAATATTTTCAGCGGCCGTCAGGGGAACCAATTCCAATTCACTGGAAAGCATTTGCTTAATCCATTCAAATGCAAGATGAAACGGCACCATCGGGATGATCCAGTCAGGGGAAAAACCCTTGCCGAGCTGCTCGATTAAAAACCGGACGCCATCCTGTCGAAAACAGGTAACCGGTAACAATTTGAAACAGGAGCACTGTTCTTGATCCTTCTCAACAACCGTAATATCGGTCTTGTTTCCTCTTTCCAAAAATCGACGAACCGCTTTTCTCCCAAACCGACCTCCACCAATCACCCAGGCACGGCATAGTGGTTTTTGTCCATTGTCCAATCCCTTTACCCACCTCATTTTGAAAAATAGTAACTTACATTCAAATTCAGTCGTCTTATGTTTTTCTGTTTGATTCTTGTAAAAGAATAACCTATCTGGTACTAATTTTCCATGCAAAATTCATCTCCTCATAACACACTGATACTGGCATCCCAATCCCCTAGAAGAAAATATCTTCTTGAACAAGCTGGGCTATCCTTCTTGGTTAAACCAAGCAATTTTGATGAAGACTCCGTGGCCATGACAGATCCCAAAACCCATGTGATAACCTTGGCGGAATCCAAAGCTGCTGATATCGCAAGGCTGTATCCAGAAAGCTGGGTGATCGGAGCAGATACAGTTGTAATCATAGACAATAAAGTTCTCGGGAAACCAGGCTCACGAGATGAGGCACGGGAGATGTTGAGAGATCTCAGTGGCCGGACCCATCAGGTATTTACCGGCTATGCCATTCAATGTATAAATGAAAATCACTTTTTTTCTGAGGCCGTCAAAACAGATGTCTGTTTTAAAAAACTGACTGAACAAGAAATTGAGTGGTATATCCACACAAAAGAGCCCTTTGATAAAGCAGGAGCGTATGCAATCCAGGGGCTCGGCACTTTTCTCGTCCGCCGGATAAACGGTTCCTATACCAACGTTGTCGGACTGCCGGTCTGTGAAGTAATTGAGCACCTTCTACAGAGAGGTGCCATCACGATAGATGGATTAACGACAAACCATGAACCCGATTCTGAAAAAGAGTATTGACCTTATACAGAACCGCATAAGGGAAACCGCCCATTTATGCGGTCGTGATACGAATGAAATACAGCTCATAGCTGTTACAAAAAAAATCCAGCCGGAATTGATCAGAGAGGCTATCGGATGCGGTTTGATAACTTTTGGTGAAAGCTATATTCAGGAGTCCAGAGAAAAAATAGCTTCGATTTCCGATTCATCCATCTCCTGGCATTTTATTGGGCACCTGCAAAGCAACAAGGCAAAATATGCGGTCAAGCTTTTTAACCTGATCCACACGGTTGATTCCATTAAACTTGCTTGTGAACTGAACCGACAGGCCCAAAAAATCAATAAAGTTCAAGATATCCTTCTCCAGGTTAATGTGGGAATGGAAAGCTCCAAATCCGGCGTATCCCCGGATGATGTCCTTGATCTTGCAATAGCAATCGGCAGTCTGTCAAATCTTAAGGTCAAAGGATTGATGACCATTCCTCCTGTATATAATTCACCGGAGATGGTTGCCCCTTATTTTCAAAATCTGCGGAAACTCCAGGATATCATTCGAAATGAAAAAATTCCAAACATTGACATGAAAGAATTGTCCATGGGAATGACCGGTGATTTTGAGGTTGCCATCCGGGAAGGGGCCACCATGATTCGAATCGGGACAGCGATATTCGGAGAAAGAGGATGAAGAAAATTCTTCTGCATACCTGCTGTGCTCCTTGCTCCATCTTTCCCATACAGATTTTAAAAAAGGAAAACATGGATGTTATGGGATACTTTTTTAAAAGCAATATCCATCCATACACAGAATGCATGAGACGATTAGAGACGCTTGAAACGTATGCAAAAACAATCAGCATGAAATTACTTGTTGAAGAAGAATACAACCTTGAAAGTTTCATCCAGGATGTTGTATTCCGGGAATCCGATCGATGCAGACTCTGTTACCATACGCGGCTGAAATCCACGGCCATTCTAGCAAAAAAAGGAAAATTCGACTGTTTTTCCACGACGCTTCTTTACAGCAAATTCCAAAATCATGAATTAATCAAAACAATCGGCGAGAATACAGGTCGATCGGTTGGCATCGACTTCTTCTACCAGGACTTCCGGACAGGCTGGAAACAGGGGGTTGAGGAATCAAAACAAATGGGGATGTATCGCCAGCAATATTGCGGCTGCATCTACAGTGAAAAGGATCGGTATTACAAAAGCAAAAAAGAGTCCCTCAAACCGGTTAAGAATCCAAATATGGATACATAATAAACATATGTTTGGTAATTTTCTCTATTTTATTATTGTCTTGCTCATCTACAGTACCTATCAACCTCCTGAAAAATCAAATTTTACAGATGTTGAAACGCTTTTCCTGTTTTTTCTTCTGTTTTTTCTTTTCTACGTTATCACTCGTCATCTTTTTAAAAATCTTGAAAAACAGCTTCTGGTTCAAAACACGCCCCAGCTTGTTCACCGATTTGAATCTTTGATTACACGCCAAAGCATTATGGCCGTCACTTTTTTTTCGATCAATATCTACTGTCTGTCATTACCAACATTTTTTATCGACATTCCGGTGTTGAAATCAATACCAACACTGACAGCCCTGATCTTTGTCAGCCTTTTCCTTGTTTACCTTTCGATAATATGGTTTCATGCCTATGGTTGCCATTCTCATCTTAATGATCCATCCATCTCCAGGAAAAACTATATTCATTCCAATATCTCTGTTTCCGTTCCGGTTATTCTTCCCTGGTTTTTTTTATCCGGTATTTCAGATATCATTTTTTTGCTTCCGCTGAAATTTCCCAAAGAAGTTCTGGCCACACCATTTGGACAAGCTGTTTATTTTCTTTTTTTCCTGATTGTTGCCGCCATTACAGCCCCCATCATCATTCAAAAATTCTGGGGCTGCATCCCATTGGCTCCGGGGATTCACCGAACCCAAATCGAAGCGTTTTGCAAAAAAGCAGATGTCCAGTTTGCAGATATATTACGGTGGCCTTTATTCGGTGGCCGCATGATTACTGCCGGTGTCATGGGGCTTGTAAAAAGATTTCGATACATACTGGTAACGCCGGCCCTTTTACAATTTTTAGATCCCCAGGAACTGGATGCGGTCATGGCCCATGAAATCGGCCATGTCAAAAAAAAGCATCTCTTGTTCTATCTTGTTTTTTTTGCAGGATATATGCTGATTTCCTTTGCGGGATTTGACTTGTTGATCTTGATTCTTGTCTACATTGAACCACTGGTTGTTTTTTTGGCATCATCCGGATTGCACCAGGAATCTGTATCTTCCATATTTATCAGTATTTTTCTGATCCTTTTTTTTATTCTCTATTTCCGATTCTTTTTCGGTTACTTCATGCGAAATTTTGAGCGTCAGGCAGATATCTATGTCTATGAATTACTGGACAGCGCGAAACCACTCATATCCTCCCTGAATAAAATAGCCATTATCAGTGGCCAGCCCTCAGACAAACCCAATTGGCATCATTTCAGTATTTCGGAAAGGATTGATTACCTGAAAAAATGTGAAGTGAATCAGACATGGATTCATAAACATCATCGCAAAGTAAGAAACAGCATCACTCTTTTTCTTGTTGGAATGGTTCTGGTAAGTGCAGCAGCATACGATTTGAATTTTGGCAGCACAGGAAAAAAATTAAATCTTCATCTCTTTGAAACCATGATGATGAAAAATTGTGAGTCTATCATTGCTGCCTATGAAAAATCACTTTCAGAAAAACCCGAGTCTCCGGAAATATTGAATAACCTTTCATGGATTTACGCTACCAGCAACAAGATTGAATGTCAGGATCGAAAAAAAGCCCTGGCACTTGCCCTAAAAGCCGTTGAACGGAAAAAGGAAGCCTATATTCTGGATACTCTTGCTGAAGCCTACTTTGTAAACGGATTGATTGAAGAGGCTATATCCGCTGAAAAACAGGCACTTTCACTGGCAAAAGAAGACGAACGGGATATATATGAAAAACAACTCATCAAATTTCAAAATGCCATTGCTCGATGAAATGATCCGGCATCTCCGAAAAGATATTCTAAAAAGGAAGCAACATTTTTTGCCACAAAATCTACACCAGTACGTTCCGCAAACCCTAAATCAGCCCTGAAAACAGGCCCTCCTGCAATAATCTGAATCCCTGGATCGATTTCCCGGCGAATTGTAACGATCATTTCCTCAGAATCAAACTGCAAGACAGTCAGTCCCAGTATGTCAGGAGAATTCCTGTTGCAGGCATCTATTATTTTTTCAGGTGGCTGGAGCAGACCGATTGGCATAACCCTAAGCCCGGCAACTTCTGAGAACAGATTGATAATCCCTACCCCCTGCCCAATTCCATCATCGAGGGTTGTGGATACCAGAAGCGGTGGATCATCATCCCAAAGTCCCTTGATCTTTTCCGTTCTCTTCCATTCCAGAAGCATCCTGCCGGAAGATTCCAATTCAGTGTGAGAAGGAAAAGATCTGTCCGCCCTGTTCCAATCTTTCACAAGTTCTCGTAAACGTATCTGTAGTTCTCTTTTGCCATTCTGCATAATTCAACTTGATCAACACAAAAAAATACGGTTTTAAAACAATCCCATCTCCTATGGGTTATCATGACTGTTTCAAAACCGTATTCTGCGATACGAATTATAAACTAAAATAAATTATTGTTTTTTCTCCGTTTTTTTGACGGCAGAAAAATCATCCTCCTGAGCCCCCTGGCCCTCAACTTCAATGACCTGGCCGCCATCCACGATACCCTCTCCCAGAACTTCAGATATCTCACTTACTTTCAGGGACATCTTCACAAAAGCATCGTTTTGTTTATCCCAGCCATAGTCCGTAACCTCAGCAAGATACAATGTAGCAAGCACCTTTGTTTTTACCAGGTCGGATTTCAGCATATAGTTTTCAACCTTGGTTTGGCTTTCCAATGTAAAACCAACAATTTGCTTGATCAGTTGTTTGTAGGCGTCCAATTCAGCAGCGCGAAGCGCTCTTATCGGGCCAGCCATTTCAGGGGTGGATGTTGCAAACCCAACCCGCTTATAAACCTTATTCTTTAAATTCATTACCTTCCCATCAATGTTGGTAATGGTGTCCAAGGCCACTGACGCGGTAACTTTGGCAATATCCTTCTCCTGATCATAGACAATATCGTCATAACTTATTCCCTTGATTTTGGCTTGGGTCTTGGTCTCTGTAGATCCCTCGAAACTTGCAGGAATCATATCTTTCACTTCTTCTGTGGCCTTTAATTTCAACCCATATATTGATTCAACAATCGCCCTTTCCGCCATTACCTTTGCCGCTCTGATTGTCATGATCCTTTTATTTCCTGACCAACCAGAAGGAGCCATCACTCCCATACAAACTGCTGCTACAATAAAAAATTTAATTATCTTTGGGATCATTTTCCTGTTTCTCCCTGTTTTTTGGTTTGTTTGAGTTATTGATATATAGAGTTTCCTCTTTTACAGATCCGGTATTCAAATCAGTCTCGTTCTCCAGTTTAATCTCTTTTCCCTCAGCATCAGAAACCTTTTTATCATAAATATTAAATTGAATGATGCCTTCTTTATATTTTGCATTGGCCTTTATTTTTACAGTCCCATCTTTTGGTAAATCAGAAATCTCACCGACTGCCTTCTTGTTTATTTCATCCAATTCTTTGGTATTCTGTTCTACCATTGCCCGGTTCCCTGCTCTGCTCAATGAGGAAAAACAGATAGAAATAGCAACAACAAAAACAATCCATTGAATGCTGTTTTTCATACCCATACACATTGTCTACCACTCATCCTCAGACAGCTCTCTGCCACCCAAACCATTCTTTTTGGCTGAACTTTTATTTTCCTCTTCTGTTGCTGGTATTTCCTCTTTTGGAACAGCTTGCTTCTCTATTTTTGGGGCAGGAGAACTCGCAACTTCCTGAGGCTTTTGAGCAGGCTTAGGTTCAGGCGCCGGCTCGGTTGCAACCTTTTGTTCTGCCTGTCTGGTTGCCGGTTCAGGAGCAACCTCAGGTTCTGCTTGTCTGGTTGCCGGCTCAGCAGCAACCTCAGGTTCTGCTTTTTTGGATGCGGGCTTTTTCACGGATGCCTTTTGCCTGGCAAGAGCAGCTTTCTTTTTCTCTGCAAGAGCTGCCTCTGCATAAGCCTTGTTCAACTCCATACGTCTTTCTAACACATCATCATTAATCGGTACGGATAAAAACAAGGCAAGATAGGTCTCTTTGTCAATGGTTCTGGCCCCAGGTTTGACCTTTTGAAGCGCAGACAGTGTCGCTTGATCAAGCTCACCGGTAATACTGACATCATATCCCTGAATAAACAAAAACTCCTGAACCTTGATAATCCGTTCAACCTGACCCATACCATAAAAAGCCTTCTTCACCCCATCCATAACCACCGGATCCGAATTGGCTTCAGGCAAAAGCGTCCAGTATGGCACCATAAGATATTTACCGATGATTTGAACCATGCTGAGTTGAACCAACATCCTTACTGCAGCATGCCGGCCCTGTACTTTTTTAATAGAGCCCTTTAATCCAAAAGTCGGACCCAAAAGGGTTATGGCCAGCTCTTTTTCACTGACAGCCTTGGAAACCTTGATTGAATTCACTGTCTGCATTTTGGCAATACCCGCCATTGACTGAAAATCAATCATATTAAAATCAAGGGTGATGCTCGCCAAGCCGTATTTATCTTCCGTACCATAATCTGCGGCTACTGTATTAGACGGCGCCCACGATGGAGCATGAGAAAAATCCGCCGCAATCCCGGCGTCCACATTGCTCCCTCTGGTTTCAAGACCTCTGTCAAACTCGGTTATGCCACCGGTGATCACCACATTCGGAATCGTTTTATTCTCAAATGTTGAGTATCCTGTTACCATTTGATTCTGAATAAAGTCTGGATTATACGGAACATACGTAACCTTACCGCCAATCGAATTGAGCGTGCTTTGCAGCATTTCGGAAATATCCCGCGGAATTTCGCCTCCGGTTGCCCCTGCGGTACCAGTATTATCAGCGATTTCCTTGCTTTGAACCCTCAAGTCCTGTGTTGAATAGATTTCGGTCATCTTACCGAGAAGTGTCAACGCTTCGGTAAAAGATGTTATCTTGGCCGTCGGTGGTTCTTCTCTGATTTCCACATCCACATTCCTCGGGTCAACACTGGCGCAGGAAATCAAAGCCAAAAGGATAAATGACAAAAAAAACACCGACCGGATCCATTTCATTTTGATCATTCCACCCAATAAATATTTCATTTTTCACCCTGTATTCGCACGATAAGGTTGGCCTTTCCATTGGTGATTTAATGTTTCGATCTTCTTCTCAATTTACACTTTATCTTTTTATTAAAAAAATTAAGGTGATAAAGATACCAATGGTCACTCGACAACCTGTGTTTTATCCCCTTTTGACTCATCAATTATAATGATGTCCCCTTTAACATTGGACCCCGGTCCCATAAGGACGCTATTCATTGAACCGCTGCCGTTTTTGCCGGTTCCATCATCTGTTTTAGTCCCTTTTTTAACTGATTTTTCTCTTTGTTTTGCACTGCTTTTTGCATTCAATTTGATAAAATTGATATTCTGGTTTGAATCTCCAAGATCATCATAGCTGGTAATATGATCATCCGTCGCTATCCCATCATCCTGATCACCACTTACAGCGACTCCAACTCCTGCTGTAACAAAAAAGAATGTCGCAATCAAGATTGTTAACAAAAATCGATTCCGCATGATATACTCCTTTTCCCACTGGGAAATAAAAAATGCCGTATCGAAAAAGCCCTCTTAAAAAACACTCCGGGAAAAGGATATAAAACTTTCTTTATATCTTTGACCCGAAAAAAATTACTTCTTTTTTTTCCCCGGAATCGGGAAAATGATAATTCCCGATTCCGGAGAAAACTATTTTCATCTCATCGAACTATTCCGCGGTTACGGAACCCATGTTGGCTTTGCTATCTTTACCAATAGCAATATTAGCGGACTTTTTCACGTCGGCCTTATTCACAATCTTGCCGGAAACTTTGGAATCTTTCATCGTTACTGAACCCATATTGGCGGTTGCGTCTT
>CAMBQS010000037.1 GCA_945870015.1 Desulfocicer vacuolatum DSM 3385 | reverse complement strand
CTGTCGCTGACATCCCGTGCAAAGCCTTCGTAACTTTCCTTGATGGTAACAATTTTCACATGCCTGCCGATGGTCATGGTGTACTGTTTCCATTGTGGAATGATATTTTCCAGCAGCGAGCCGGATATTGTGGCCTGGAAACTGTCCAGAAAGGCGGATAGCAGCTTTCGGCGATCGATATAGGTTCCAAGCAGTTTCCGGAGTGAAATTGCATTGGGCTCTTTTTCCGTGGGATCATTGTTTACATTGATGCCGATGCCGATATTCACGTAAGAAAGTTTGTCCGCTTCCACCCCCATTTCAGAGAGCATTCCGGACAGTTTCAGTTCGTTTACCAGGATATCGTTTGGCCATTTTACCCTGGCATCCACCTGGAACATCTGCCGCAGTACTTTTGCCAGGACAAGGGACGCGGCAAAGTTGATGCGGTGGCTGTGGACAGGCTCCATCTTCGGACGCAGGACAATGGTAAAATAAAGACCGCCTGCATTTGAATGCCAGGTTCGCTGCATACGACCGCGTCCGGTGTTCTGGAATTCTGAAATGACGACGGTAAAGTCAGGGCACCCATTCCCGGCCATTTCCCGTGCAACATCCATTGTGGATGATAACTCTTTGAAATAATGAAGGGTGGATTCCCGGCCCGGGAATTCCCAGGGAAAAGGGGTGTCCGGCTCCTGGAGGAGCTGAAACTCATTGCCGGCTGTCCTGATCCCGTATCCGGCTTCCTGAAGCTCAAGGATCTGTTTCCATAAGGATTCAGGGGTAATTTTCACTTCTCTGCAGATAAGGGATTCTGCCGCTGTTTTTTGATCCTGCCTGAGAATCCGGAGAATTTCTCTCTTGATCCAATGGTCTGAAATTTCGGGAATGGTCATGGCTCGATCATCCAATTGAAAATTAAATTCCGTCTTTTTGATCCAGTTCCGTCAAATACCGGATGGGAAAGAAAGTATTGGAGAATCGTTCAGGAGTCAAGCAAAGAGAGATTTTAAAAACGGCGTTTTCTCAGGGTTCCATAATTTTTCGGTTTTGGAGCAGGTTTTTCATTTTCAAGCTTGAACTGTTTCCGAATCCTTTCCAGAGAAACCAGCCGGCCCTGTCTGGAAGAGGGGGTCAGGAAAGATTTTAGTTTCTGTTCAAGGATTCTCGGGTGCTGTTCACAGCTTATGGCAACCACACCTTCAATAATGATTTTTCCAAGAACCAGTTCATGGTTTGTTCTTTCCTGGATGTTGGCGGCAAAAGGAAGGAAAAAAAAGTTCGCAAGCACAGCCCCGTACAGTGTGGATGTGAGCGCTACGGTGACGGTTTTCAGGATTACGGAGGGATCATCAATCCCTCCCAGCATGGCGATCAGGCCGACAATGCTTCCAATCACACCAAAGGAAGGACAGATTTCCGCAAGGATCCGCAATACCCGTTCAATATCATCTCTCCGCAGTTTGAAAAAATTGATCTCCGTATTCAGCAGATCCCTTATCTGCTCCGCAGGATAGCCATCTACCAGATATCCAAGGGCTCTTCGCAGCAGAAGCATGGATGCCTGCTGTTCATCTTCTTCAAGGGAAAGAAGGCCTTTGAGTTTTCGCTTTACAGCAAGATCAACCAGAATTTCGATGATTTCGCTTTCCTTTTTCAAGGGACGTCTGTAGGAGCCGGACAAAACCTTGTAAACCATTACGATCTTTTCCAGCCGGAAGCTGACCAGGGCGGCGCCGAAGGTTCCGCCTACGACAATCGCCAATCCAGACAGGTTGAAAAACAGGGCTGTATTCCCGTTCAGCAGAAATCCAAACAGGAAAAGCATAACACAGATCGCAAATCCTGTAAGGTTGCGATGTGTCAATATCAAATCAACATACTGATTTCTTTTTCGATTCATTTCCGGTTCCTTGCTTTTATGAGCCTTTTATGATCCATGGAGGGATGATCCGGCAGCTACAATCTGCGGAGATCCAAAGGATTCCGTCAATTGCCATGGCGTGACCCCTGGCAGATCTTTTGTGATAACGATTTCGACCCTTCTGTTCCTGGATTTCCCATTCTGGGTGCTGTTGTCCGCTATCGGCTGATAGGCAGCATGCCCTGAGATATAAAAACGCCCGCCGGGAATTTTCATCTCTTCGATAAGGAAACGGGCTATGGTACAGGCTCTGGTTACAGATAATTCCCAGTTTGTGGCATAGATTTTAGAGCGGATCGGGTCATCATCCGTGTGACCGATGACATTCACGATGTAAGGCGTTTTTCGAATGATACCTGCAATTCTTTCCAGAGATTGCTTTGCCGTGGGTTTGATCTCCGCCATGCCTTTGTCAAACAGCAGGTCTCCGGGAAGGATGATCCGGACAGCCTGGTCAGATACCAGATCGGCATTGTCAATATCGATCAAAGATCCGGCTTTTACCGTAATGCTTTTGCCGGGTGTCTGGATGGTTTCCAGTTTTTTTTCAATGCTGGTGCTGGAAGGAACAGGGTGTGTCTGTTCCTCTTTTACACTGGATTTGCCTTTTACAAGTGGAGTCTCTGTCTTGGCAGAGTAAAATACGTATAACACCAGGAACATCACAAACATGGTCAGCATCAGGTCAGACCAGACAATGGACCAGTGGATGGTCTTGGGTTTATGGGATCGGGAAAAAAGATCCATGGATACTTCGTTCGTATCAAAGGAAAAGGCTTTCCGGTCAAAGAGGATTTCATTGGGTTGATTATTTTTCATAATAAGATGGGGATGCACTTTGATTCATTGTTTTGTTTTTTTGCTCTTTACTAATATCGGATTCAGAATCGATATCTTTATATTTACTTCTGGAAAAGAATGTTATTTGAAATTGTAGCGAAAAGCGTGCCAGGGGTGTAATCAAAACTATTGGGTTTCGATTGCCTAACAGTTTTGATTACACCCGCATGCCAGAGACCGTGAAGATGACTATGAAGGGGTTTATTCAGATGGAGGGTTTTCCGGCATGTTCCAAACCGGGAAGATTTTTCCCACAACAGAAAAATTTTCTCTGCATCCGGAGTCTTTTTTTCAAAAAAGATAGAACGGACAGATCAATCCTGCTGGGTGATTTCAGGAGCGGTTTTGTTCCGCAAATCATTTATGATTTCCAGAATTTCATCCTTATTTTCAACAGGCGCACACACCTCACCCCATCCTTTTTGAACCTGAAAAAGTCCGTCATAGGCAGTGTCGTGATAGGATCTTGCAAAATAGGGTATGCCCTGATCGTCCAGGATGGAGCAGACAATCTGGGATTCGACATCGCTGTCAAGAACGGCAATTTTGACATATTCAATTGTGTGATCCGGTTCCATATTGGATAAATCCTTTCGCATCATCAATGTATACAGAGATTCTATCCAGAAGCTTTTTTCAGGATTATGCTATTACTCCTTCAATAAAACAAGTAGATTCTGTCATGACGCTCCGGATAATACAAGGGGTTGCGAAACAATAAAGATGAGCCAATTTCAAAAGTCTGCTGTTGTCATTCCGGCGAAGGCCGGAATCCAGAGAAGTGAAGTAATATCCGGTATTTTTAATCCATTTCTGGACACCGGCCTTCGCCGGTGTGACGGTTTTTCATCGTTTTGAAATTGGCTCAGATGTAAAAAAAATATCCGGATTCAAATTGTTGCCGATGAATTGTGATCAAACATAAAGGTCGACAATCATCCCCTTGTATTTCATGTGTTGAGGGACGATATCCTTATTCGGGGTGTAAATACTGTTTTCAAGATCTTGCTGGATGTAGTAACGGTGCATCTGTTCTTCAGGCAGGATGGGATGGGGCAAAGCTCTCCTGCTCAACTCCGGATGATTTTTTCCATCCGGTTGACTGGCCGGCAATTCATCACGGCGCGGCTGAAAATAAGGGATCAGGTTTTGGTTTGCCGTAATTTTCATGAATGATCCAGGAAGAAAGATGCAATAATTACACCATTACAATTTTGAATGGAGGTTGCTTATTCAAAAACTTGAAATGGCATGGACATATGGTAAATTTCCCGATATGGGTTGATTGGAAATATTAACCATAGGGTAACAGAGTCCGGGAGGATAGATGAAGATCAAAAATTTGCTGATTGCCAATCGGGGAGAAATTGCCATCCGGATCGCCCGTGCAGCATCTGAACTGGGAATCCGGACAACCGCGTTGTGTTCGGCTGACGATACAAAATCTCTTCATACGAGAATGACGGATAAGTTGATCCTGCTGGAAGGAACCGGAACATCCGCTTACCTTGATCTGGACGGGATCATCGCCGCTGCCCGGGCCGGAGGATGTAATTCCATTCATCCAGGATATGGGTTTTTGAGTGAGAATGCATATTTTGCAAAACGTTGTGCAGAAGAAGGGATCGCATTTGTCGGACCAACACCTGCGATGCTGGATCTTTTCGGGGACAAGGTCAGGGCCCGTACTCTTGCCGGCCAGTGTGATATCCCTTTATTGCCTGGAACATCTGGACCGGTTACACTGGAGGAGGCCGGGATTTTTTTACAGCAGCTCGGGCCTGACGGAGCGGTCATGATCAAGGCTCTTTCCGGCGGCGGCGGGCGGGGAATGCGTCCGGTTTACAATAGGAACGAACTGGAAGAGGCTTTTTCCCGATGCCGATCCGAGTCGCTCGCAGCGTTTGGCAATGATGAACTGTTTGTCGAACAGTTGATCCGCCGTCCCCGTCATATTGAAATTCAGATTATCGGTGATGGAAAACAGGTGATTCATATGGGAGAGCGCGATTGCACCTTGCAGCGGCGAAACCAGAAAGTGATTGAGGTCGCTCCCTGCGGGTATCTGTCACCAACTCTTCGCCAAAAACTGATCGATGCCTCCCTTCGGATGGCTGGAAAGGTTTCCTATCAAAGCCTGGGAACGGTTGAATTTCTGGTTGATACAGAGACAAACGCTGAAGAAGCCTATTATTTTATGGAAGTCAATCCCCGGCTCCAGGTGGAACATACGGTTACGGAAGAGTTGACCGGAGTGGATCTGGTCAAAACCCAGCTTGAAATCGCCTGTGGAAAATCCCTGGCGGAACTTGATCTTCCGGATTGGGGAGGAACTCCCAAAGGATATGCGATTCAGTTGCGTATCAACATGGAGACCATGGATGAGAAGGGGAATACGTCTCCATCCGGAGGAACCCTGAGTGCATATGAGATCCCTTCGGGCAAGGATGTCCGGGTGGATGGGTATGGGTACAGCGGATATACCGTCAATCCGGCTTTTGACTCCCTTCTGGCAAAGCTGATCGTTTATTCAGCTTCTCCTCGATATGAAGATCTGGTGAAAAAGGCCTATCGCACCTTGTCTGAATTCAGAATCGAAGGCGTTACGACCAATATTTCTTTTCTACAAAACCTGCTGTGCCTGCCGGAAGTCATGCATAACGATTTCCATACCCGGTTGATCGAGGAAAAAGCAACGGAACTGGCTTCTGGGTCACAATCTCATTTCAATTCCTATTTTCAAATACCAGGATCTCCTCCTTCTCTCTCTCCTGAAAAGGATGCTCCGGAATTACTACCAGGTACTTTTTGGGTCCGGTCAGCCATGCAGGGGAAGGTTGTAGAAATTTTTGTCAGAATCGGGGATGCGGTCACAGTCGGGCAAAAGCTGGCAGTGATTGGAGCCATGAAAATGGAGCATGTGGTCTGCTCGGAAAAAAGCGGATATGTGAGTCGTATCCTGATCCGTGTCAACGATACCATCCCCAAAGGCGTTTCTCTTTTTTACATCCAGGAAGCAGAAGTAGGTGAGAGTTCCGGTATGAGTTCAGATTCCATCGACCTTAATTCGATTCGGCCGGATCTGTGTGAGGTGATGGATCGGCATGCTTTTACGTTGGATGAAAAACGATTGGATGCCGTAGAACGTCGGCGAATGAAGAATCAGCGGACTGCACGGGAAAATGTTGAGGACCTTTGCGATCCGGGGAGTTTTATTGAGTATGGTTCGCTGGTCGTTGCTGCACAGCGCCGCCGTCGGAGTTTGGAAGATCTGATGCAGAAAACACCGGCAGATGGATTAATCACAGGTTTTGGTACGGTCAACAGGGATTTTTTGGGTGAGGAAAAGACCCGGTGCATGGTCATGGCCTATGATTTTACCGTACTGGCCGGAACCCAGGGGCTTATGAACCATAAAAAAATGGATCGGATGCTCCATCTGGCCAATGAGTGGAAGATACCGGTCGTGCTTTTTGCCGAAGGCGGAGGCGGAAGACCCAGTGATACGGATATCGATATCGTGGCGGGCCTCTATCTGTCGACCTTTCACCGGTTTGCGGCCATGAGCGGCCATGCTCCCCTGATCGGGATTGTGGAAGGACGGTGCTTTGCCGGAAACGCTGTTCTTTTGGGCTGTTGTGATGTGATCATCGCGACCAGGCAATCCAATATCGGTATGGGCGGCCCGGCTATGATCGAAGGCGGCGGGCTGGGTGTCGTGAAGCCGGAAGAGATCGGACCCATCGATGTCCAGACGCGAAACGGAGTGGTGGATATCTGTGTGGCGGATGAGAAAGAAGCGGTCTCGATCGCAAAAAAATATCTTTCCTATTTTCAGGGGAAGATGAATTCCTGGGAGGCAGCGGATCAGCGTCACCTCCGCTGGATTGTCCCGGAGAACCGGCTGCGGGTGTATGACGTGCGCAAGGCGATCCGGATAATGGCGGACACAGATTCCTTTCTGGAATTACGAGCTGATTTCGGCCGGGGCATCATCACCGGGCTGGTGCGGATCGAAGGGCATCCATTCGGGCTGATGGCCAATGACAATGCCCATATGAGCGGAGCCATCCAGGCAGACGATGCGGACAAGGCTGCCCGTTTCATGCAGATGTGCAATGCACACCGGCTGCCCATTATCTCCCTGTGCGACACACCGGGGTTCATGGTGGGGCCGGAGATTGAAAAACAGGCGCAGGTGAGGCATGCCTGCAGGTTGTTTGTGGTTGGCGCAAAGATAACGGTTCCCTGTTTCACGATTGTGCTTCGGAAGGGATATGGTTTAGGCGCCATGGCCATGGCAGCCGGAGGGTTTCATGAATCTTTTTTTACAATATCCTGGCCTGCAGGAGAGTTCGGCGGTATGGGACTGGAAGGAGCCATCCGGCATGCGCTGAAAAAAGAACTGGAGGCGATTTCCGATGAGGCAGAGCGGGAATCAACCTTTCAGTTTTTTGTAAAAGAGGCGTATGCCAGAGGGAAAGCAATCAATATGGCCTCGTATATGGAAGTTGACGCAGTGATTGACCCCGCGGAAACCCGGCCATGGCTGCTGCGAGGGTTGAAGTCGGTTTCCGCAACCTGCACAAAGGATCGATGTCGTTTGTTTATTGATACATGGTAAATGATTCCAGTTTCCAGTTGCCGGTTACCCCTGGAGCAGTTTCATGATTGAGTTGCTCTGCTCGTTTGATTTGACGGCTGCATAGGCCCTGGCCTGTGAGACTCTTTTTAGCCTGGAAAGGTTCATGGATTCTTCCGCCAGATCCACATCCCGGATGGTTGATTCAGCGGACAGAACATTGATATGGGTTGTGGACAGGTTAGAGATGGTTGAAGTCAATTGATTCTGCGTGGAACCGATTTCGGAACGGATGCTGTTTACCTCTTCCAGGGCCGCATCCGAGATCTGAATCGCAGCTTGAGCGCCTTCAAAAGTTAACACATTGATATCTGATAATCTTCCGAGTTCCTGATCCCCCAGTTGGCTGGATTCTGCTGAACCAATCGAAAGGGTAATCGTCTCTCCGGCATTTGCACCCACCTGGAAGGATTGATTCACAAAATCACCGGATAACAGCTTCTGATTATTATAGGAGGTGTCCTGGGCAATGGTATCGAGCTGCTCCACCAGTTTCCGGATATCATTCTGGATGGACTGCCTGGATTCCATGCTCTGACTTCCATTGGATGCCTGAACAGCCTTGGTTCGAATCGTGTTGATGATGCCGGCGGATTCTTCCAGCGCGCCATCGGCTATCTGTGACATGGAAATGGCGTCATTGGCATTTGCAATGGCTTGTCCGAGACTTCGTGCCTGGAGGCCCAGATTATCGGCAATGACCATTCCGGATGCATCATCGGCAGCTTTGTTGATCCGGTTCCCGGTTGCAATTTTCTCCAGAGACTCTGTAAATGCTTTCTGGATATCCCGCAACTGATTGACCGTAAATGATGCACCTGCATTTGAATGGATGGAAAGCGCCATGATTCCTCCTTATTTTATCGTTGAAAGAACCTCATGATTCCGTATTTTTTGCTGCCGGAGAACGATTCAGGGATTGCTGCCGCTGGAAACGGGCTTCCGACAACCGCTGATCCTGTTTGAATCCAGCGGCATCCTGTTGTTGATTTTGATTGAATTCCGTTTGTTTCTGCTGTTCCTGCCTTTGAAAGTCCGCCCTTGCCCTCTGTTGTTCCTGATTGAAAACAGCTTCCTCCTGCTGTTCTTTCCGGTTGAAATCCGCGGCATCTCTTTGCTGTTCCTTTCTGAAACCGGCTTCCGCCAGTTGTCGACCTTGTGGTGAGATGGTAACCGTATCGGCTTTTTGATCTTCCCGGATTCCTGCTTCCCGGCCGGCGGACTGTTTCCGGCTTGAGGCAACATCCTCATAGATTGCCTGGGCAGCACGGAGATTTCCTGAGGGAGAGCTCAGTGTTCCCGCCGAGATCTGGATTCCGCCGATTTCAATGGGTATCATCTTCTTTATCCCCCGATTTCACCGGAAGAATCATAGGTAGCTGCCTGTTGCTGCTGTTTTGCCATCTGTTCCAGGGCTGCCTGATCTGCATCCTGTCTTGCTTTTGCCTCATCCGATAGTTCCACCTGGTATGCCGGGTTTTCCGGCTGTTTTTCCGGCGGGATAGCGGTTTCGGTTCTCGGCAAAGGTTTCCTTTCGATTGCATCAGACCTTGCCGGTGTTTCCACAGCATTTACATTGCCTATTTCCATGGTATCCTCCTTCTGCATATTTTTTTATTTAAAAAAGTTCTCTGTAATCAAAAGCATAACATCCCAATATTATCATCGGACATTCAGGAAAAAACTTTAATAAAATTTTTACAAAAAAGAAAAAAAGGAATCTGAAAAAACAGTCTTGTTTTTATTTATTAAATTGTGTATGAAATACAATTAGATAGAAAAACATCCCAACCCGCTGTAATACAATATGGATAACCGATCCACAGGTAAGGAGATATGCCCATGAAACTGTTTATGACAATCCTTTTTATCATCCTTTTTTTGTTTTCCATTCAGGGTAAGGCGGAAGAGTCAACCATTACCCAGGATGATACAGCCGGTATTGAAGATTCGACAGACAGTATCCAAACCGGGGAGACAGTCGCTGATAATCCAATGGATAATCCCCAGGCAGAGGAAACGGTAGCCGATAATCCAATGGATAATCCCCAGGCAGAGGAGACAGTAGCCGATAATCCGATGGATAATCCACAGACGGAAGAGACAGTCGCTGACAATTCAATGGACAACACCGAGGCAGATGTTACGGTCATGGAAGAAGCAGGTACATTTGAAGACACACAAAATATCAATCAAGAAACTTCTGAAGCAAATCCAGACGCTCAGGAAGGCCCGGCAGCGGAAGATAGCGGCAAAGCTCCTGCCATCTCCAGACCGGATCAGGGTGCGAATCCGAAAATGGAGAAAATGAATAGTGAATATGAACAGCTCGGTCAGAAAAAAGCTGTGTTGGACGAGGAATATCAGGTGCTTGAAGAGGCAAGGAAAAAACTCATCGAAGAGAAGGATGGTTTGAATAAAAAGGAAGATATAAAGGGTTATAATAAACGGGCTGAAGATCTGAACAAAAAAATTAAAGAATATGAAACCAGATGGAATCAATATGGCAATGAGGTACAGGAGTTTAACTCCCGAGTGAAGCAGGACATCGAAAAACGGATTGAAGCGGCAGATCAGGAAAATTTGAAAAATAATTATAACGAATTCAATACGCAATATGATGAATCTTTATCCACATTGGATGCGGATCAATATTTCACGATTGATGAAGAAGCTCCATTGGAGAATCAGCGTACTGTTATCCTGAAATACAAAGATGAAATTGCAAAAGAGAACAAGGCTCTGATGAAAGAAAGAGAGACCATCAACAAAGAGAAAAAGCTTGTAAAAACTCCGGAACAAATTGAGGCGTTGAACAAAAGAACCGCGGTATTGGATGAAAAGATTATTCAACATGGGAAGAAGCGGGAAGTGTTTGATATGGAGCTGAAAAAATTCAACACGCAGCTTGAAAAAAAGAAATAATCATCTCCCCCTCGGTTACACCCGATCGGCAAAGACTGCTTGTATTTTTGAGTCTTTCTGATATAATACACCCATCATTTATAATACATCCGACGTAACATATTGAATTCCAGATATACACAATCTCGAAAATTTCAAAACACTCCATGGTTACAGCAAGCTGTGAAAAATAAAACCGCAACCATTCTTATTATCGAAGATGAACCGGCTGTCCTCCAGAGCATGGCTGATTATCTGAAGGATCAGGGCTTTCAGGTCCGGATGGAGGAAACCCTTCGGGCCACTCATTCAATAGAAGAATTGCTCATCAGCGAGCAACGCCTCCGGGATCTAGCGGAGATGCTGCCGGAAGCGGTTTTTGAAACCGATCCGGATTTTAACCTTATCTTTGCCAACCGGAGAGCCTTTGACCTCTTCGGGTATTCCAGGAAGGATTTTTTTAAGGGGTTGAATGGTGTGGATATGCTTGCACCTGAGGACCGGAAACGGGCCATGGAGAATTTTAGAAAGCAAAAGAGTTTCGAAGATTTAGAATCATTTGAATATAAGGGCGTACGGAAAGACGGAAGCACTTTTCCAATGCTCTTCCGGCTGAATTCAATCATCGAGAAGAACATCCTGATCGGGTACAGGGGCGTCATTGTGGACATCACCGAGCGCAAGCGGGCGGAAGAAGCCCTGTTGAAAAGCGAAAATAAATATCGGACAATCATCGATGAATCCCCGATCGGCATTTTTTATTTTGACCGGGAAGGCACAATTCTGGAGTGCAACAAAAAATTTGTCAATATTATCGGATCTTCCTATGAAAAGCTGATCGGCCTGAATATGCCGCATCAACTCAAGGATGAAAGTTTGGTAAAGGCGGTTAAACAGGCGCTGCGTGATGGTGAAGCGTTTTATGAGGGGAATTATTCTTCTGTTACCGCGGAGAAGAAAACCTATGTGAAAGTTCTGTTCAAGGGCATCCGGCATGAAAAAGATGAGGTGACCTCCTGTGTGGGGCTGGTGGAGGATATTTCAGAGCAGAGACTTGCAGAGGAAGAACAGCGGATCAGTGAGCGGCGCTATCGTACACTGTTTGATCAGGCCACGGATGCAATTTTTCTGGTGGACAGGGAAACCGGCCGATATCTGGATGTCAACAAGGCTGCCGAAAAAATGACCGGTCGATCCCTGATGGAACTGAAACAGTTGACGACTCATGATGTCACCCCTGTCGGGTCATCCGAACGGCTTAGCCTGGTTGCAGAATCCGCAAAAGCACAAAAAATGGGACAGGTAACCTATTTGCGACCGGACGGGCAGAAACGGATCGCTGCACTCAGTTCTGTTCCGCTTGACGATGGAATCGTTATTGGTATTGCAAGGGATATCACGGATGAACTGGCTATGGAAAGTCATCTGAGGCAGGCGCAGAAAATGGAGGCCATCGGTACCCTGGCCGGCGGGATTGCCCACGATTTCAATAATATTTTAGCAGCCATCATTGGATATGCAGAGTTGCTTCTTACCGATATCTCGCCCGGGGACCCTGCCCGGAACAAGGTCATGACCATATTCAGGGCAGGAGAGCGGGCTCGTGATCTTGTGTCACGGATTTTGACATTCAGCCGCAGTGAGGAGTCGATCCGTTCTCCGGTTCGAATGGATCAGGTGATTCATGAAGCCCTTACGCTGCTCCGGCCGGCTATTCCAACAACCATTGAAATCCGGAAGCGCATTGAAACCAGATGTCATGTTTTTGGTGAACCGACCCGGCTTCAGCAGATTGTCATGAATCTTTGCACCAATGCCTACCATGCCATGGAGGAAACCTTCGGTGTGCTGGATATCTCCCTGGTAGAGGAGGAGATGCCGGAACAGAAAACGGCTGTCTATCATCTGCCGTCCGGAACGTATATGAAGCTGAGCATTGCCGATACGGGCTGCGGGATTCCGGCGGATCATCTGGACCGCATTTTTGATCCCTATTTTACAACTAAAGAACAGGGCAAGGGAACCGGCCTTGGACTGTCCATGGTTTTAGGAATCGTCAAGAATCACGGCGGCGCCGTCACTGTTGATAGCCGGGTTGGAAAAGGAACCCGATTTGATGTTTATCTGCCAAAGGCCGAGTTTACGGATGATCCCACTGAAAAAATGGAATATCGGGCATCCGGTGGCGAAGAGAGCATCCTTCTGGTCGATGATGAAAAAGATATCACGGACGTTCAGGCGGAGATGCTGAAACGGCTTGGTTATCAAGTTACTGTAACCAACAGGGCGAATGATGCCATCGTGCTTTTTGCTGAACATCCGGAGCAGTTCGATCTGGTGATCTCCGATATGACCATGCCGAACATGACCGGCCTTCAGCTCGCTGAAAAACTCAGGCAGATTCATCCGGATATCGGAATCATCATCTGTTCCGGTTACAAGGAAAATGCTTCTGAAAAAAAATTTCAGGACATGAAAATCAATGCTTTTGTTCAAAAACCAGTGACGATGAGAGAACTTGCCGAAACGGTTCGAAAGATCCTTGACAAGGCATAGTTTTTCTTTGTGCCGGTTTTCCATTTTAGATTTCCCTGTATAAAGAAGGATCAGGAATGAATAAAAAAATACTCGTTGTGGATGATGATGTCAGCGCATGCCGGATGCTTGAACTGGTTCTCGGCAAAAAAGGACATGAGGTGCAATCGGTCAACACCGGGAATGCCGCTATCCTCATAATCCGGGTAGAGTCTTTTGATATCGCATTCATGGATGTCCATCTGCCGGATCGCAAGGGTATTGAATTGCTGGCCTACTTTAAAAAGGTATGTCCTCAAACAGCCGTAATTATGGTCACGGCTGATGCAACGGCTGAAACCGTCATACAGGCACTGAATGAAGGAGCGGATGCATACATCATCAAACCGATGAACATTGACTATGTCCATCATATTCTGGAACAGACAATTGAAAAACAGGAACTGCGCGAGGATAATACACTCTTAAACCGGAAACTTAAGAAGGAACTGGGTGAAAAAATACGGGCAGAAGCAACCCTCACCAATAATTTGAATTTTATTCAAAAACTGATCGATACGTTTCCAAGTCCTATTTTTTATAAGGATGCAGCAGGTTGTTATCGGGGCTGTAATACGGCATTTGAAAAATACGCGGGAAAAGCCGGAGAGGAGATTATCGGCAGAACCGATCAGGAAGTTGCCCCCCGGCATCTGGAAAATCCATATCTTTCAGCAACGGATACCATGAGCCGGAATGGAAATGAGGTGGAATATGAAGCCTCCATGCAGTTTGCCGATGGTTCAATTCACCACATGATTCTGAAAAGGGCTTTTTATACGGATTCTACCGGTAAACCAGCCGGACAGTTTTGTATCATGGTGGATATCACCGGACGGAAAAATGCAGAAAAGGAACGCCTCCGGTTATCGACCGCAATTGAACAAGCCACGGAGAACATTGTCATTACGGATAAAAATGCCATCATGCAGTATGTCAACCCGGCTGTGGAAAGAGTGACCGGATATTCCCGGGAAGAGTTGATCGGGAAAAAACCAAGCATTCTCAACAGCGGTCAGCATCCTGAATCGTTTTACGAGGAGATGTGGAAGACTTTGTCGGAAGGTAGGGTGTGGACCGGCCGTCTGGTCAACAAACGCAAGGACGGATCTTTGTATGAAGAAGATGCCTCCATCACACCGGTAAAAGACAGTTCCGGTCATATTTCAAATTATGTGGCTGTAAAGCGGGATGTGACCGAGGAGGTGCGACAACGGCGGCAGCTCCAGGTTGCCCAGAAGATGGAGGCCATTGGAACATTGGCCGGCGGCATTGCTCATGATTTTAATAATATTCTGGCCGCAATCATGGGATACTCTGAACTGGCGCAGGAGGAACTCCCTATGGGAAGCCGTGTCCGTTCTCACTTTAATGAAATTCATAAGGCCAGCGTCCGTGCAAAAGAGCTTGTGCAGCAGATTTTAACCATCAGCCGTAAGGATGAGTATGAAAAATATCCGGTGCAGATTCATCTGATTGTCAAAGAGGTGGCCAAATTGATCCGGGCCACCTTGCCTGCATCCATTGAAATCAAAACACGGGTTTCAAAGTGCAAACCCGTATTGGCGGAAGCCACGCAGATTCATCAGGTTTTGATGAATTTGTGCATTAATGCCTATCATGCCATGTCCGACACCGGAGGCGTTCTTGAGATGTCTCTGGGCGAAGCCCGGTTTGAATTTCCCATCATGGTCGGAGAGCTTACACTTCTTCCGGGAGAGTATGTGACGATTACGGTTCAGGACTCCGGTCACGGCATTGACCCGGAAAATATCGAGCGGATTTTTGACCCCTATTTTACCACCAAGCCCAAAGAAAAAGGAACCGGACTGGGACTTTCGATTGTCTACAGTATCATTCAGCAGCATGACGGCGCGATTCGAGTCCAGAGCAAAGCTGGAGAGGGCGCGTGCTTCCAGATTTTTCTTCCGGTTCATGTCAACCCGGTGAAACGGGAAAAATCGGATGAGGAAAAAATTCCTAGAGGAAACGAGAAAATACTGTTTGTCGATGATGAACCGGAACTGGCAAGCCTCGGGGAAAAAATTCTTTCAACACTGGGGTATTCAGTTGAAATTTATACGTCGGGTGACGAAGCATTGAAGGCATTTCAGATCAGGCCGGAATATTTTGATCTGGTCATCACCGATATGACCATGCCCAGAATGAGCGGTATTCAACTGGCAACCGCTATTCGAAGCCTGAGAGACCGTATTCCGGTTATCCTCTGCACCGGATTTTCAGAACAGATCACAGACAACATCCTGGAACAGGCAGGAATCCGGAAAATGATGATGAAACCGATAACCAAAAGAGAACTGGCCGGTGTGGTGCGTACTATATTGGATAGAGGTGCGGATTCCATTTCGGTCAACAATTCCGACGTTTCAGTAAAATAAGCGGATTCCAGCCTGCCGGACCGGCCATTACTCCTGCTATTTCCCCCCCTGGATGAAAAAAGCGGATTTTTTTTCCCATCAAATTTTTCCCGTCTGAGAGCCGATCATTTTTTAACTAATTGTTATTATATCGATTATTGAATAATGGCCATGTGGCATACGTTTTGCTCCCTGAAGTTGATGAAAAAGTTTCATTAAACTTTCCTGTGAAATGCGCCGATTGAAATACCAAGACAACAGGTTTCAACGCATCTTCCACTCTCAGGTATAAATGTAACCCAAAGAAAAGGCGGTCATTATGAGCTATCGAATCCAGGAGGTCGGCAAAAATATTGATGTCCCTGTATCCACTATTCGATACTGGCAGAAGGAGTTTTCCGAGTTTGTCAGCCCGATGAAAACAGACGGCGGGCAGCGGCGCTATTCAGAACAGGATCTCTTGACCCTGACCCGGATCAAGGAGATGCTGTATCTGAACAACAAAACCATCGAGCAGGCGAGAATTCTTCTTTGTAACGGGAATTCAGATGTCGGGAAGATTGACTGGACAACCCAGACGATTCTGGTAACCGGCGGTACCGGATCTTTTGGAAAACATTTCTGCCGGATCATGAACGACCAGTATAAACCGAAAGTCATCCGGGTCTATAGCCGCGATGAACTGAAGCAGCATGAAATGCGACAGGAGTTCGGCGATGAACGGCTGCGGTATTTTATCGGTGATGTGCGGGATCTGGAACGGCTGAAAAGAGCCATGGTGGGGGTTGATATCGTTATCCATGCCGCTGCCTTGAAACAGGTTCCTGCATGTGAGTACAATCCGTTTGAAGCGGTCAAAACCAACATTCTCGGCGCCCAGAATATCATCAA